>JBAWCX010000309.1:0-1666 GCA_049590495.1 Binatus sp. (SeqCode) | reverse complement strand
GTGTGGTCCCTTTCTGGCACGGGCGGGAAATCTACCGACTGGCGAACGAGCCCAAGAGTCACCTCTGGGTCGAAGGCGCCAATCACAATGACGTCGAAATGGTTGCAGGCGACCGCTATGGTGAGGCGCTGCGAGACTTCGCCGCATCCTTGCAAGTATCGAGACGCGCGCCAGAGACCGTCTTCGATACGACGAACGACCGCCGCTAGCCGGAATTCCACTCGCGTTCGGTCTGGCAACAGGAGGAAGTCATCGTGAAGATTTCGGTTTACGGCATGGCGATCGAAACGTTCGTGCCGATGCTGCGCTCGCTGTCCAACATTCTCGACAAGGGCGCCGAGCACGCCAGCGCCAAAAAGCTCGAGGCCACGGCGCTGGTGAATGCGCGCCTCGCGCCCGACATGTATACGCTCGCGCAACAAGTGCAGCTCGCCTGTGATCAGGCCAGGGATGCGGCTGCGCGCCTGACGGGCCACGAGCCGACGCGCGTCGAGCACAACGAGCGGTCGCTCGAGGAGCTCAAGGCGCTCCTCGCGAAGACCATCGACTATCTGGAAAAGCCGCGCCCCGCCGAATTCGAGGGCGCCGAGGATCGCAAGATCACGATTCCAATCCCCGACAACATGGAGTTCGAGATGAACGGCGCGCAGTTTCTCAGGGATTGGGCGCTCGCTCATTTCTACTTCCACGTCGTCACGGCCTACGACATCCTCCGTCACAGCGGCGTCGAGATCGGCAAGCGCGATTATTTGAGCCACGTGGGCAGCTACATTCGCCAGCGCGGCAATCCGTCGTGAGCCGCGCCCGAACGCGAGCGGATCAGGACGCATCGGTGAGCGCGGAAATCGTAAGACTCGCTGACTCGCAAATACCCGCGGCCGCGGCGACGCTCGCGCGCGCGTTTCACGACGATCCGCTGATGGTCTACACGATTCCCGACTCTGCATCACGCGCGCGCCTGCTGCCCGATGTGTACGCGAGGATGATCCGCTTCGGAACGCTCGCGGGCGAAGTCTATGCGACTGCAGACACGCTCGACGGCGTCGCGCTATGGCTCCCGCCCGACGCGAAATGGACGCGCGAGAATATCGAAGCGTCGGGGATGCATCAGCTGGCGACCGTGATTGGCAACGACGCGTATCAGCGCTATCGCGACGTGGTCACCCGCGAATGGCAGGCACGCGAGCGCGACATGACCGGCGCTTGCTGGTACCTATTCCTGCTCGGCGTCGCGCCGAGCCGTCAGCGTCGCGGACTCGGCGGCGCGCTGATGCGTCCGGGGATGGAGCGCGCCGACGCCGGGCATCTCGCGTGCTACCTCGAAACCGAGAACCAGCGCAACGTAGCGTTCTATCTGAAACAGGGCTTCGAAATGATCGTAGACGGCGAAGAAGCCGGCGCCACCGGCGTAAAATTCTGGACCTTCCGACGGGCGCCAAAGCAGTGAACACAAGAAGCAGCTAGGCCCTCAGATCGAAGGTGGATAGCCTGATCAAACAAAATTCCCAGGTTTTTTTCCCGGTCTTTTTTGTGTTCATGTGGCTGACGATTTCTACCATCCTGGGGCTTTTCTCAGGCTGGTATTTCTTGATGAATAGGTATCCGAATCGCGAGGAAGCAGAACTCCTAAGCCTTAAGCGTCTATCTGGCTCGATGGGTCTAGGAG
>JBAWCX010000308.1:0-3230 GCA_049590495.1 Binatus sp. (SeqCode) | reverse complement strand
GGACAAGGTCGATCGATGGAGCGGGCGCGATTTCGCATACCTGCTCGTGGTGTTGGCCTTAATCAATCGGATAGAGTACTTCGCTTGGGGCACGGCATTCGGCACTTACGTGTTTGCCCTGGCGCTGATATGGATTACCGGCCGGACCGAATCGTCAATGAAGGCTGAAAGCCTGTAGGAATGAATCGAGGCCTGCAGGCGGAGGAAGTATGAACGGCAAGAAGCCACGAATTCTCCTGGTGCAACCCACAACCGTCCACCTGGACGGCACGCCGCACAAGACGCGCTGGCGGTTGATCATGGGACTGATGATTCCGCTGATGGCGGGACTCACGCCCGACGACTACGACGTGACGCTGTGCGACGAGCGCCTCGAAAACATCGACTTCGACGGCGGATGGGATCTCGTCGGCATGACGACGACGATCGGCGCGTCGCTGCGCGCGTACCAACTCGGCGACGAGTTCCGCAAACGCGGCATCCCCGTGGTCTTCGGCGGCTTCCATGCGACCCTCCAGACTGAAGAAGCTCTGCATCACTGCGACGCGGTCGTGAAGGGCGAGGCCGACCTGGTATGGCCTGAGCTTTTGCAGGACTGGCGCGACGGCAAGCTCAAGACGATTTACAAAGCCGACAAGGTGCACGATCTGAAGAACCTGCCGCGCCCTCGTCACGAGCTGCTCAAGCTCAACCGCTACCTGTTCAAGGCGGCGCCGGTGCAGGCGAGCCGCGGATGCCCGTATCGATGCTCGTTCTGCGAGATTCCGGTGTTCTACGACGGCGCGTATCGCACGCGGCCGATCGAGGACATCGTCGAGGAGATCAAGCAGGTCGTCAAGGTCACGGGCTTCCGGCGCTTCCAGTTCATCGACGATCAGATCACCGGCAAGCACAAATTCGCGCGCGAGCTGTTCAAGGCGCTCGAGCCGCTCAACATCCGCTTCTCATGCCTGTGGACGATCAACTCGAATCACGACGACGATTTGCTCGAGCTGGCGGCTAAGGCGGGAATCTTCCACGTCAATATCGGCGTCGAATCGATCAGCCAGGAAAGCCTGCTGTCGATGAACAAGATTCAGAATCACGCGGGGCAGTACAAGAAGCTGCTCAAGAAGCTGGAAAAACACGGGATCTACTACTCGCTCAACTTCCTGTTCGGGCTGGAAGAGGATCATCCGGGGATTTTCGACGAGACGCTGAAGTTCCTGCACGAGGTCAAGGCGCCCGAGGCGTTTTTCAACACCGTCACGCCGCGCGTCGGCACGCCGATGCGCACGCAGCTCGAGAACGAGGGCCGCGTGATAATCCCCGACGCCGACCTCTACACCAACAACTTCCGCTGCATGTTCGTGCCCAAGAACATGTCGCCGCAGGAAGTCGAAGAAGGCGTGTGGCGCTGCACCAAGGAGTTCTACTCGCTCAAGTCGATGTTCAAGCGGCTGCTGATGCCGCCGGGCAAGTTCACCTGGCAGGGCCTGACCGAGAACATGCTCTTCTACTGGGGCGCCAAGCGGCAGATCGATCCGGTTGACTACTATTAGGTCATAGACCGGCCCGGCTTTGATCCTAAAGACTCTCGCGGTCCTGGTACTAGCGGCAGTGCTCGAGGTAGGCGGGCTTGCGCTCGTCCGGATAGGACTGCACAGCTATGGCTACCCGCTGGCGGCAGGCGCGTTCACGCTGTTCGCTTACGGAATCCTGGTCAATCAAAGCGATGTAGATTTCAACCGCCTGATGGGAATCTACATCGCGGTCTTCTTCGTAGTGTCACAAACAATCTCGCTAATTCTCTTCAAACAAATCCCCGACGACAGAATCATTCTCGGCGGCGGCTTCATCGTCGCGGGTGGCTTGTTGATCCTGCTGATGACCTGACTCCTGGTCTGTCTTACTGCCTCCCCGCCGCCGCTTGGGGACGACTATGCGGGGCCGAGCAGGCCGCCGTCCGCATCGATAGCCGCGCGTACCGCTTTCAGCGTTTGGTCTCGCAGTCGCAGCTTCGAGGCTGCGTGGATGCTCATGTTCAGCTTGGTCGGGGCGGTGGCGAATTTTTGCGCTTCGTTCTGCAGCTCCGCGGCGGGTACTACTCGATCGAGAAACCGGCAGTCACCGCCTCGGTGGGTGAGAACATTTCTGAGAAGATCACCGCGCGATTGAAATGTGCAGGCGTCAGACGCTGTCGGCACATCTCGACGCCGAAGTGCGGCATCGTCAGCCCGATTGCGACTTCGTTTGCGCCGATTCTGAAAGGGCCGTCCGCGCCGAGCCGATAGTCGGCCGCCAGCACCAGGAACACGCCCATCGCGATCGCGTGGCCGGTGCACGCGACTACTACCGGCGTTGGAAACGACAACAGCCGATAACCAAGCTCGAATCCCATCCTGAGCATCTTCTGCGCGTCGGGGCCGCCAGCGGTGAGCGTGGTCAAATCGAATCCCGCGGAAAACACGCCCGGCCTCCCGGTCAGCACGACGATCGCGCGGTCGGCAACAGCTTTATCCAGCGCGCCATTCAGCGCCGAGAGCATGGCGACCGACATCACATTGACCTTGCCGTCATCCATCGTGATGGTGGCGACGGAGTCTTTGAGTTGGTAGGTAGCGGGCGCGGACATGGGGCTACTCCTGCACCGATTGCTACGGGTTGAGCACGGTGTTGTCGATCAGCCGCGTTTTGCCGACGCGGGCTGCGATCGCGATCAGGATAGGACGATCGAGTGACGGGTGGCGCGCTAGCGTTTCGGCGTCCACCGCCTCTACGTATTCGACCTCGACGCCTTTCATCCGGTTGAGCACCCGGGTTGCCGCGAACACTATTTCTTCGGCGCAGCATGGGTCGGTGTGATGCTTTTCGCGGGCGGCGCGCAGTGCGAGGCTCAGCGCGAGTGCGTCTTCGCGCTGGGTGCTTGACAGGTAGGCGTTGCGCGAGCTCATTGCGAGGCCGTCTTTTTCGCGCACGATCGGCACCGGCACGATTTCGAGATCGAAGTTCAAGTCGCGGACCATCTTCTGGATCGCGCGCAGTTGCTGGAAATCTTTCTCGCCGAAAATCGCCAGATGCGGTTTCACAATGTTGAACAGCTTGGCGACTACCGTCGTCACGCCGCGGAAATGGCCGGGGCGATGCGCGCCGCACAGGCCATCAGTGATTTCGCCCGCATCGACCCACGTCTGCGCGTCGGGCGAATACATCGCACTGGGCTCGGGCGCGAAGACGACGTCGACAGGCAC
>JBAWCX010000307.1:0-3857 GCA_049590495.1 Binatus sp. (SeqCode) | reverse complement strand
GACAAGGAGAGGTTAGGATCCGGACAAAGATTATTCGCCTATTCCTCGCCGAAGCGTTCGTCGAACAATTCCTGGACGGCTTTTAGTGCCTCGCGCGCGTCTGCCCCTTCGGTGCGGACCTTGAGCTTCGAGCCTTGCGCCGCGCCGAGCATCATAAGGTTGGTCATGCTCTTGGCGTTGACCAGTTCGTCCTGGCTGGGACCAATCATGACCTTCGAGGTGAATTTCGCGGCCGTCTGCGCCAGCGCCGATGCGGCCCGCAGATGAAGTCCGAGCCGGTTCTTAACCTCCACAATCGCCTCCGCCACGTTCACGAGCACTACGATAAAGGTATCGCCGCCTTCGGTAAACGACTGCGGGCGATCAATCGGCTTCGGGAACCGTCTGCGGGGTACGGGAAAGCTCGACGTGTAGATTATTGAGGAGCCCTCTGCCCGCCCAAGAGGAATCGCGCGAGGTCACTCTTCAAGTCGTCTTGCATTGAGTACGCAGCTGCTGGATCGGACGCGATGTGGACACCCTTGCGGGCGCAGGGTTTTAAGTCTGCCTGCGTAGTCCTCTGTGAAATGCTCGTGATGCGGAAAGAGCAGGCCGCTAGATTGTCCGCAAACGGAATGTAGTAGGGGCGCAAAGGGTATGTGAAATCTTCGCCGTGAGGGTGAACCGCTTCGGAGTCCAGAGGAGGTGTTACCATCGCCGCTGGTACATAGTCGAAGCCATGCTCCGCTCCAGGGTACACCGTGACGGAAACATCTCCACCCGCCTTGTCCAGGAATTTGGCCATTTGCACACACGCGACGGCTGGGGTCATGTCGTCCCGCTCTCCGATGTAGATACGCTCCGGGGCGTACGGTTGTAGATCGGCGCCTGCGAATTCAATTCTGCAGAACGGCGAGATCGCAAAAAAAGCGCGGAAGGGAATCACCCCACCGTGAACGTATCGATGTTTAGCTTCGAGCGTATCGGCCAGGATTGTCGTTGTGGATCCATCCCAAATACCAAGGAATGCCACACGGTCGGCATCAATTCGAGGGTCGTGCTCAAGCGCGCGCAGAGCACCGTAAACATCGGCGACCGTGTCTGCTGGCTGTAAAGAGGTGGGATCAGTGCAAGCGCTCGGAGTCAGGTTTCGCCCGGCGTAGCTGTCGATTGTCATCGTTGCGTATCCCCAGGAGTTGAGCGTGGCCGAAGCCCATTCTGGAAATCCACCTTCGCACAGCTCTGACTGCAGAATAATCACCGAGGCAAACGGTCCACGTCCGCGCGGTATCGAGAGGATGCCGTGCAAACTTGTTTTGCCGTCAGCGGACTTGAGCGGCACAACACTATTGGCTCTCGGGATCGGAATACCGCGTTGCGAAGAATCAGGAACAGATGAACAGGCAGCTTCTACGATCACAAGCGACAAAATAGTGGCCCAAGCGATCCAACGAGTCGGCATCAAGTAGGCAGCGGGCTTCTCCGTCAGAAGCATACTGATCGGGCAGATCGGGCAAGGCTTTCAGCTGCGTTTTAATTCACTCTCAGTTCCAACAAAACTCAATCTGCCGCTTCGGTAAACGACTGCGCGCGATCAATCGGCTTCGGGAACTGTCTGCGGCGTGCGAGAAAGCTCGACGCCGGCGCGGCGTCCGCTCACTTCGTCTCCGGCGTGATACTCGAGCGGCAAGAAAAGCAGCGACGACATCAGCGCGAGGACTCCCATCACCACGAAGGCCGGCGTGAAATCATGCGTCGACAGTTGAGACGAGCCACTCGCGCGCAGGCTCATGTGCAGCAGCATCGCGCCGAGCGCCACGCCGAGGCTCAGGAACAGTTGCTGCGCCATACTCGACAGAGTGCTCGCGTTGCTCATCAACCTGTCAGGCACGTCGGCATAGGCGAGCGTTCCCAGCGCGGTGAATTGCAGCGAGCGGAAGAATCCTCCCGTCAGGAGCGCCGCCACGATCAGGAAGTGAGGCGTCGCCGGGCGGAACAGCGCGTAGCTCATCATGATGAAGGAGCTGATCACGCCGTTGGAGATCAGCACCGTGCGGAAACCCAGGCGGCGAATGATCGGCGTCGCGGTGGCCTTCATGAACAACGCGCCGGCGGCGCTGGTGAACGTCAGCATCCCCGATGCGAACGGAGAGAGGCCGAAAACCACCTGCAGGAGCATCGCCAATAAAAACGGGAGCGCGCCGATGCCCATCCGAAAAAGTCCGCCGCCCAGCGTCGCGACCAGGAAGGTCGGGATTTTCAACAGCCCCATGTCGATGATCGGATAGTTGATGCGCCGGGCGTGAATAATATAGAGCGCCATGCATACGCCGCCGGCGGCCATCACGCACATGATGATACTGGCGGGGACGACGCCGCGGCCGATAGACTCGAAGCCGGAGACCAGGCCCGCCAGCCCCAGCCCGGTAAGCAGAAAACCGCGGAAGTCGAGCGGCAGGACCGCATCCTCGCGGATATTCGGGATGTACCAGGTGACCAGCATGAAACCGATCGCGCCGATCGGCACGTTGATGAAGAAAATCCAGCGCCACGAATAATAAGTCACGATGAACCCGCCGACCGGCGGTCCGACCACCGGACCCAACACTGCCGGCACGGTCAGATACGACATCGCAGTGACCAGCTCGGACTTGGCGATGGTCTTCAGAACGATCAGCCGGCCGACCGGGACCATCATGGCCCCGCCGAATCCCTGCAAAATACGCGCGGCGACCAGCTCCGGCAGCGATTGCGAACATCCGCACAACACGGAACCGGTCGTGAAGATCACGATCGCGGTGCGAAACACCGTGCGCGCGCCATATCGATCCGCCATCCAGCCGCTGATCGGAATGAAAACGGCCAGGCTCAGCAGGTAGGAGGTGATCGCGAGATTGAGCTTGATCGGATCCTCGCCGAGCGACTTGGCCATCGCGGGCAGCGCGGTCGAGATGACCGTCGCATCGAGCATCTCCATGAACAGCGCACAGCCGACGATCATTGGCGCCAGGAACTCGAGCGCGGAGATTTTCGAAGAACTCGGACTCATCGCAACAGATAAAGCATGGGACGCCAACTACGATATGGAAATCCGCGAAACGGGTAAACGACTGACTCGCCGCAGTGCGCTACGCGAGTCAGTTGCCATTGCGGCCGGGCGCGCTGCGAGCCCCGGCTGCTTCGGCAGCCTGAGCCTTGACGCAGGCTCTGAACAACTCGCGCAGCCGCGATTCGATTTGCGAGTCGCGCGTTGTGCCCTCGCGCCGCCGCCACGCTCGCAGGGGAATTACCGCCTTGGACATGTTGCGATGGCCGCCGGCGCTGCCGATGTCAGCGAACAGGCTCTTCACCGCCTCGCCCGCGTTGTTACCGCTCATGCCATGGTTGCGAACGCTGATCACGAGCTTGCCCTCGAGCTTGCCCGCGATCGCGACCCACGACACACCCTGGAACTGCAGGCAGAAATCCGCCATCTGCACGATCAGATCGTCGCGCTTGACGTTGCCGAGATTGAGCACCACCAGGTGATCCTTGACGACCATCCGTTTCATCGCGCGCGCCAGGATTTGCGCGAAACTAAGCGGCAGCTCGGGACGATCGATCTGCCGGAGCATGCTGTAGTTGGCCAGCGGAGTGAGATGCGTGAACGCTTGCAGGTCGACGTCGGTCACGCGGCGCGACAATGCCAGGGTGTCGCTGCGAATTCCGTAAATCAACGCCGTCGCAAGGCGCTCGCTGATTTTCTCGTCAGCCGTCATCAGGTACTCGGTCATAATCGTCGCGGTCGCGCCATATTTCGTGCGCACGTCCTCAAACGGAGCGGAGCCGCCGGGGTAGCCCGGGTGATGGTCGATCGCGATATCGGCGCGCGGAATTTT
>JBAWCX010000306.1:0-5132 GCA_049590495.1 Binatus sp. (SeqCode) | reverse complement strand
CTCTATACGACCAGTCTCTCAAGGCGATCGATGCCGCGCGGCGAACGATCTACATCGAGAATCAAGCCCTCGCGTCGCTGGAAATTGCCCAGAAGCTTGACGCGGCGCTGGCTCGGGGCGTTGAGGTCGTATTCCTTATGCCAGCCGATGCCAATGCGGCCATGAGCCAATGGCGTGCTCGGCCCCAGAGCAAGCCATTTTTCGATCAGTTGGCCGCTCTCGGGCGGCATCCGAATTTCACATTGGCTGGTATCGCGGCGCGCGGCGAAGATGGGGTCTTGCGCAACGTCTATGTTCACGCAAAGGTTGCGCTGATCGATGATTCCTGGGCCACGATCGGATCATGCAACGTCGCCAACCGAGCGTTCTTCGGAGACACCGAGTTGAACGCCTCGTTCTGGGATCCAGAGATTGTGCGGAACCTCAGATGCGAGTTGCTGCGCGAGCATCTGGCTGTTGACACCTCCACTCTCGATGACCAGTCGGCGTTCGCGCTGTACCAAGACACCGCGCGAGATAACTTGGCGCGCTATCGCATTGGCGGTTCGCTGGCAGGATTGGTGTTTGCCCTCGACCCCGCGACCTATGCAAGGTGATGGCCGCTGGAATTATGGGTAGGCACAGGCGTGCTGATCGATGGCGAGGGCCTTTGGGACGACCGGGGCGCCGTTCCGGCAAGTTGGAGTGATCGCTGAGGGGGCGACCATGAAGAAGAGGAGATCTCAATACGCCACCGACGACATCGGTCTCGTCCGCTTGGATGCAGAGATTCAGAGATGCTTTCCGCTGATGCGCGAACTGAGGCCTCAGGTCCGAGAGTCAGAATTTCTGGAGACGGTGAGACGCCTCGAGAAGGGAGGCTTCCGGTTGGCGTATGTCAAAGAGCATGGTGACCTGAAGGCTGTGGCCGGGTTCCGGGTCACTGAAAATCTAGACAACGGCCGTTTCATGTACGTTGACGACCTGGTTACGAAGCCCGGCGAGCGGTCTAAGGGTTACGGACAGCGATTGTTCGACTGGTTGATCGACTATGCTGGGTCTCACGGATGCGGGGCGTTGACGCTGGATTCAGGGGTGCAACGATTCGACGCCCATCGCTTTTATTTGCGAAACAGAATGCGCATTTCGAGCCATCACTTTTGGGTAGCAGTATGAACGAGGGCGCGTCGCTTAGGTTCACGTCACGTCGATCGAGCAAGAACCCTATGCGGCGATGGTGTATCGGGACCGAATGCGGGAACCGGATGAGGGTTGCGAAATTCTACGCTCGGAGCCGAAGCGACGATTGAAAAGATTTGTGGCTCGTCGAACCGGCCGTTACTGAGATGTGTGCAAAATCTGCACATGTGCCAAATCTGCGCACACGTAATAGTTCTCTTTACGATCTGACGATGACCGTTCGATATCAATCTGCCCTCAGCGTGAGTGCTGACACCGCGCCGAAAGCAATAGCGACCTGGAACAGGGCAACGCTGTTGGCAAATCGGTGACGCTGATGCATCAGATGGTCGGCCTCGGCTGACTTCCTATCGCGTTCAGCTTCCTTTTCGCTGGCGACTCGCTCGAGTGCAACCTGTTCGCGGGCGTAGCGCTGGCGCTCGTGCCACGCTCCTGCCTACTGTGTCACCTCTGGACGTTGCACCGACAATTTGCCATATGTGGCTCCGTTCAAAGGGGGAATCATGAAAGGACACCTGGCGAGCGTTTTGGCTCTGTGTTTCCTCGCGACATCGTGCGCGCAAGCGGCTAAACCAGCTGCGGTTCACATACCGATGACCAACGGAGAGTCCGAGCACGACGAAGTCGTCTACCCAAGCGGCGACGTCGCCGATATCTACCCAGACAAGGCCACCCCCCACGAGGTAATCTTCCACAAAGCGAATGGCGGAAAACTTGATGTCATCTGCTTGAATGAAAAGTGCTCAAACATGCACTTGTCGATCTCAGGGAGTCAGGTGTTCGCGGATGGTGCCTATGAGCTTCTACAGAGCGACGATCCCCAACTGATGATGGTTCGTGACGGCTCCGGTGAACGCACCCTCGGCTACCTTGCCAAGAATCACGGTGGCAGCTCCAAGTTTTTCCCAGACCTGCAAGAGGCCCAGGAATACGAGCACAAGGGCGATACCGCTCGAACTGTCGGCAAAGTAGTCGGAGGAACATTGCTGGTAGCGGCGATCGTAGTTCTTGCCGGTGCTGCGGCTGCAGCCGACGCACAGGCCAATACCGTCACGACCCGCTGCCATACCTGGGGTAGCAATACGACTTGCACGTCCTACTGAAAATCAAACCGAGTGGGAATCATCGCGGCAGCCCTGCCGCTGATTCTCGCGTGCGGCGAGCTTGGCGAGAAGGCGACTCTTCCGGCTGTCTCACGCGGGCCTAGCGCGTGTCTTTTCCGTTGCCATGTATCACCCATCGGTGATTTCCTGTCATCGTAGGCACTAATCTGATTCCTCGGTTACAAATTCGTTGAATTTCCCATCGCCTCTGTTCGCTCAAAATAACGGTCACCGAGACGACGATTCACTTCGGCATACGCAGTCTACGCGATTCCGCTACAAATGCGCCAGCCCGACTTCAATCCCGAGGCCGTCTCCGTTCGTATCTATCGCTGCGGATACATCGCCAAGTGCAAGGCTCGATCATGCTTAGAGCGAGCGACCTTAGTCGCCGAGAAGGTCGACAGCGCCGGTCGTCACGCCGGGCAGGTTGAGCTCTGCGACCGGCACTGCGATTTCGTGATCAACCGGGAACGCAGAGCGACTCATACCCTCTCCTCGGCGAGCCCAGGGTAATGAACCATGCCGACGCCTCCCTCACAAATCGAAATCGCCAAGGCCCTCCGGCACATTCGGGCTATCGCCAGCTCGGAGCAATACCTATCGGTGGTGAAGACCCTGACTGGGGGACCGGTTGACAGGATCGAACGTGCAGCCGCTGGTTTGTCAGAAGAAGACGAGTTCACTCTCTTATGCATGCTCATGCAGACATCCACGCATCTTGCTCCGCTCGATCAAACAGCTTCAATTGCGACCGGAAGTGGCGCCCCCGATCTGCTCGCCCGCTTCCAACCTGGCTTGTTCACGAAAAATATTCCGGGTACTCGGCATCGTGGGTACAAGTGTCTCGTCGAAATCAAGTCGACCAGCAAGGATAAGTTCTCAATTGGCGGAGGTGCACTTCAGCGACTGCGCTCATTCGCCGAAGCTTTCCAACTACCACTCTTGTTCGCGGTACGATTCATTCAACATCGAAGCGCGGCTGTTTGGTGATCGTAGAGGACGCGAGCCGCACAAAGCGATCTCTGCAAGTCTCGCTTTCAGACTGGATCAGCGGCCTTCGTCCTGTGCTCTGGAATGAGTATGCCTACATGATTGTGCCGAGAACCCACTTTGACATCATCTACAGTTCAGAGATTAAAGGAAAGAGTGTTCGTCATCCGGACTACGGTGAGCAGGTGGCATTCCGCATAATCACATCGAAGGGGCCGATCGAGATTCTTGGTGCCGAATCGGTTCTGACGAGCGCCTTCTTTGATACCTACAATCTGATCGAAATGAATGTGGAACGTGAGGGCACGTCCGTGCGCGTAACGTATAAGCAGAAAGTGCGGCACTATCGATCGCTGATATAATCTACCGCATGAACCGATTTCCAACCGACGATGACGGGCGCCGTACCTACGATGCAGGCACGGCTATACGCGAGCTCGCTGAAGGCCACCAGACGACGCTCATTAATCGAACGCTCATCGAAGCCATCGGGAACGCGATGCAAAATATTGGTGCTCTGTGCGTCATTGGTTACGGAGAGCCCGAGGATACCCTCCGCAAATGGATAGCCACGGGCGGTGAGGAGTAATAGCCGCTAAAACAATCCTTTAGAAAGTTGGAAATGTTCGGTGCCAACTTGGTGCCAAACTCAGGCCGAACCACGCCGTACCACCAACCACAAGCGAGGACCGCGCTCATAGCGTTCTCCTTGATTTGATGTAGTATGGGTCGGGTTGGGGGCTCTTGGTATGGTCCGAGCGTGGCCTTACAGGTTCATCCTCCTGGCCTGCACCCCAATTTCCCGCCAATCATAAATAGAGTCCGCCGGTTATTTCGCCCCTCCTGGGGCGTTTTGTTTTGAGGCTTTGGTTTCATCTTCATACCAGTTTTTCCGGCCGCCCTTCACTCTCTGAGGGCAGTCGAAAAACTGTCCGGTTTTGGATCCGAGGTCGGCGCGCGTTGCACTGCGCCGGCCAGCTCTGCTGGCCAAGCGGTGCGCGCGACGGCCGCGCTCTCTTGATTCCTTGCTGCGAACTCCTCCGGCGCCAGGTAGCCGAGACTCGAGTGCGGGCGCAGATGGTTGTAGTCGTGCCGCCATGCCTCGATGATCGCGCGCGCTTCCCCGAGGCTGCTGAACACGTACTCGTTAAGGCACTCGTCGCGCAACTTGCTGTTGAATGATTCGATGAAGGCGTTTTGCACCGGCTTGCCCGGCTCGATGTAGTGCCACGCGACCCTTCTCGTTGCCCAGCGCAGCACCGCACCACTGGTGAGTTCCGTCCCATTATCGCTAACCACCGTCTCCGGCAGCGCTCGTTCGATCGTGAGTCGCTCCAGTTCACGCACCACTCGTACTCCGCCCAGCGAGGTGTCGACCACCGTCGCCAGGCACTCACGGCTGAAGTCGTCGACGATGCATAGGATGCGGAAGCGCCGACCGTCGCTCAGCGTGTCCGAGACGAAGTCGAGCGACCAGCGCTGGTTGATTCTGATCGGCAGCGTCATCGGTGCTCGCGTACCTAGTGCCCGCTTGCGCCCTCGACGCCGGCGCACCATGAGCCGCTCTTCGCGGTACAGTCGATAAAGCTTCTTGTGGTTCAGCGCGTGGCCTTCGCGCGCCAACATCCAGCCTAAGCGCCGATACCCGAAGCGCCGCCGCTCCGCGGCCAGCTCCCGCAGTCGTTGCCTCAATGCCGAGTCGTCCGGTCGTCTGCGCCGGTAGCGCAGAGTCGACCGGTCCAACCCCACTAGCTCACACGCATGCCGCTGACTCAGCCCGTGACGCTCCATTACCCGAACCACTGCTACTCGCCGCGCCGCAGGCTTCAGACGTTTTTTCCGAGCAGGTCCTTGAGC
>JBAWCX010000305.1:0-6485 GCA_049590495.1 Binatus sp. (SeqCode) | reverse complement strand
CATCAGTACCTGGCCGTGTTCCTCGCGATGCTTATGGCGCTGACAGTCTTCATAATCTCGGCGTCATACTCGCAGACGATCGACTTGTTCCCGACCGGCGGCGGCGGTTACCTGGTCGCAACCAAATTGCTCGGCAAATATTTTGGCCTGGTTTCAGGATCGGCGCTGGTCGTCGACTACGTGCTGACCATCGCGATTTCAATCGCCAGCGGCGCTGACGCGATCTTCAGCTTCCTGCCGGTCTCGTGGCTGCCCTACAAATTCTGGCTGTGCCTTCTGGTCGTGGTGTTGATGGTTCTGATGAACTTGCGCGGGGTGAAGGAATCGGTGCTATCGCTGCTGCCGATCTTCATCGCCTTCATCGTGATGCACGTGTGGCTGGTCGGCTACGCGATTCTCAGCCGCGCGCCCGAGTTGCCGTCGATCGTGGGCCACGCCGTGCGCGAGGTCCACGCCAGCTCCCACAGCATCGGGATGCTCGCGCTCGCCGTGATTTTCTTCCGCGCCTACAGCCTTGGCGGCGGCACCTACACGGGAATCGAGGCTGTCAGCAACGGGCTGCCGATTCTGCGCGAGCCGCGGGCCGAGACCGGCAAACGCACGATGATCTACATGGCGGTATCGCTCGCCTTCGTCGCCGGCGGAATTCTGCTCGGCTACCTGCTGCTTAACGTCGAGGCCGAGACCGGCAAGACCCTCAACGCCGTCATGTTCGAGCGGCTCTGTTCCAACTGGCAGATATTCGGCCTGCCCGTTGGAACGGGAATAATCACCTTCGCGCTGCTGACTGAGGGCGCGCTGCTGTTCGTCGCCGCACAGACCGGTTTCGTCGACGGACCGCGCGTGCTGGCGACGATGGCGTCGGACCGATGGCTGCCGCGGCGCTTCGCGAACCTGAGCGCGCGGCTGGTGACGCAGGACGGCGTCATCACGATCGGGCTCGCCGCCATCGTGCTTCTCATCGGAACCGAGGCCAAGGTCGATCTCCTCGTCGTCCTGTACGCGATCAACGTTTTCGTGACCTTCACGCTCTCGCAGCTCGGGATGACGACGCATTGGTGGCTCGAGCGCAAAACCGAGAAGCGATGGCTGCGCAAAATGATCATCAACGGGGTCGGCACCTTCTTCACGGCGACCATCCTGATGATCACGCTGACCCTCAAGTTCCACGACGGCGGATGGGTAACCGTCGTTATCACCGGCGGTCTGATCGCGCTGTGTTACACGGTGCGCCGGCATTACGAGCGGGTCTCGAAGGCAATCGAGCAGCTCGAGGCCGACATCCTGCCGAAACTCTACGCGGTCAAAAAGCACGAACCCGTCAAGCGCGATCCCGACGCGTCGACGGCCGCCATCCTGGTCAGCGGCTACAACGGTCTCGGGCTGGCGACGCTGATCGCGGTTACCCAATTGTTCAAGGACGAGTTCCGCAACGTGGTCTTTATCGGAGTCGGTGAAGTGGACGCCGCTCTGCTGAAGGGTCCTGAAGAAGTACACGAGCTCGAAACGCGGATGACCGAAGATCTCAACGAATATTGCCAGTTCGCCGCCGACCTCGGGCTTCATCCTGAACTGCGCGCCGGTCTGGCGCCCGACGTGGTCGTCGAGCTGCGCCGGCTGTGTCTGGAAGTCGCGCACGAATTCCCGCACGTCGTGTTCTTCGCCGGCAAGCTCATCTTCTCCGACGAGATCGAAGGGTTCATCGGCCGCTTCCTCCACAATCACACGTCGGTCGAACTCCAGAACTGGCTGCAGCTTTACGGATACAGTCTTGTGATTCTGCCGATCCGCGTCGGCGCGGGCTCGATGGCGATACCGCAAACCTCGCGGGCCGCGTAATCGCGTATCACTTGACGCCCGGCGTGATTCGGTAGAACGCCAGATGCTGCATGCGGTATCTCTCGACCACTATGAAGCGCTTCGGATCTGGAAGTTCGGAATTTACCGCGGTGCCGTCCTTCCAGCTGACGAGCCATCCGCCACCCGCCGATGACACCCGCTCCTCGATAGTCATTCGCGCGGCCGCGGGATCGAATCCCGGAATAGCTATTCGCGGATTGGTTCCCCTGAAGTAGTAATCGAACGGCACCGAGTAGAAGCCGAATGGAAATCCGCCATTGGGAACGTTCGGAGCGTTTTCGTTCGTAACAAACCCCGATTCGAAGAAAACCGGATCGGACGCCCCGCCTGCCGCCACTTGCGCAGCCAAATCCCGCCAGGGCTGCGGCGTGACGCGATCGAACGGCATGACGATCAGGCACGCGAGCGCGACGCCCGCCGCCAGCAGATTGCGCCACTTCACACTCACCCGCGCGACTGCGACTGCCAGCAGCAATGCCAGAGTCGCCAGCGACGGCGCGACGTATCGCACCTCGAACATCGGGCGGATCGCGATCGAGCCTGCTCCGAGCACAAGTCCCGGCAGAATCGTCCACGCGCCGATCCAGCGAAGTCGGTCGTCGCGATCCGATTCCGCTGCTGTGCCGAATACAAACCACGCCACTGCCGCCACCGCTCCGAGTGCCGAAACTATCTTGATGGCGAGTGGAAACTCGTATGCCGTTCCGATCCAATCGAGCCAATGGCCCGCGAGCAACGTCTGGCTCTGCGCGCGCAACACTGGCGCGTACGGAACGAACAGCGCCAGCGTTACCGCCATCGCGAGCCAGCCCATCGGATTTCGCCGGCCGTGAAAGTAATCGCGTATCAGCATCGCCAATCCTGCCCCGATGAACAGGATGCCGCCCATGTGAGTGTAGAGCAGCGCGGCTCCAGCGACGCCGCATAACGCGGCGACGCTCGCACTCGGATGCGTGCGGATGCGCCAGAGCATAAAGAGTTGCGCGAGCGCGAGCGTGATCAGCATCGGATACATTCGCGCGGTGTGCGCGAACGCCACCGCGAGCGGATTGAATGCCCACATCGTGGCGCCCGCCAGCGCCGTGTTGTCGTCGAACATTTCGTGGCCGAGCGCGAACACCAGCATCAACGCCGCCAGCATCAGGACCACTGACATCGAGCGCAACGAGGCCTCGCTCATTCCGAAAATCCGCGTGTAGTAGTGCAGCGCGCCGTAGTAGAAAAGAAATTTTCCGGGCTCGTGCAGTATTGGCGTTCGCGCGATAGCGCCGATTCCCGGCTTCGCCGCCGACCACGCGCTGAACGCCTCGCTCGCGCCGAGCGGGTCGGCGCCCAGCCGATTGGAGTATACGAGCGCCGCGACCACAAATACGACGCCGAACAGTTGCATCGGTCGCCGCGACAGTAGCTCCCGGCGCGCCGGCTCCTCCCGCGGCGACGATTCGATCGTGGCTGAACCTGCCGTCCTCATCTCACACTCGCTTCGCGCACGAGATGTTAGCGGATTTCGCGCGCGCGCACGATCTTTCATCTCTCAGCGTGCGCGCCGCAAACAACAAACACAGTCCATTGACTATCACGCCTCCTGCTGGCGTAACTGTTCACAATCATGTCCGAATTTCTCGAGTCGGTTCCCGACGTCGGCGCCCAGGCCGGCGTCGCGATGACCCTGCCGCCGATCGAGCGGATCCGCTTCGAAGTATGGGCGCTCGCGTGGCCCGTAATTCTGTCGTTCGGACTCGATTCGATTCTCGGTCTCTCTTCCATGTTAATGGTGGGGCGGCTCGGCGCGGACGCGGTCGGCGCGGTCGGACTCGCTACGCAAATCCTCGGTGCGGTGCGCGCCGGCATCGCCGCTGTCGGCACCGGCACCGTCGCGCTCGTCGCGCGTTATATCGGCGCGAGCGATCGTGACAGCGCCGAGGACGTGCTGAAGCAGTCCGTCGTCTTCGGCGTGCTGGTTTCGACGATCATCGCGATCCCGGTAATCATTTTCGCGCGGCCGCTGATGGGACTGTTCCAGGTACACGGCGAGATGGCCGACATGGGCGCGCGCTACCTGCAGGTCGTGATGCTGTCGGAGCCGTTCCAGGGAATTTTTCTGATGTGCGCATCGGCGCTGCGCGGCGCCGGCGACACGCGCACTCCCTTGTGGATCGGCGGCATCATCGACGTGCTCGCAATCTTCCTCAACTACGTTCTCATTTTCGGCAAGCTCGGATTTCCCGCACTCGGCGTCGACGGCTCGGCCGTCGCGACGCTGCTCGCGATCGCATTCGGCGGAATCTTGTTCTTCTACGCGTTGTCGATCGACGGGATGGTGCTCAACTTCCGATGGAAAGGGCTGTGGCCCGACTTCGGCCTTGGCAGGCGAATCCTGAGCGTCGGCAATCCCGCCGCTATCGAACAATTGTTGATCCAGTTCGGCTTCGTCGCCTACGTCGGATTTGTCGCGCGCTACGGCGCCAAGGAAATCGCCGCATATTTCATCGGCGTACGAATCCTGGCGCTGTCATTCCTGCCCGGCTTCGGATTCTCGGCCGCCTCCGCGACTCTCGTCGGCCAAGGCCTCGGCGCGCGCGACCCGAAGTTCTCGCGTAAGGCCGGATGGGAAGCGACCAGGATGTCGATAGTGATGATGACCGCCATGGGCGTTGTATTTATCGTCTTTGCGCATTGGATCGCGGCCCTCTTCATCGACGATAAACAGGTCATCGAGTACACGGTGCAATTCATGTACGCGCTCGCCGCCGCGCAACCGCTGATGGCAATCGATTGGACCATAACCGGCGCATTGCGCGGCGCGGGCGACTCGCAGTTTCCACTTTACGGCTCGCTGGCAGGCTTCTACGGAATGCGCCTCTTCCTCACGATTCTAATCTGGTACCACGGCGGCAGCATCAACTACATCTGGTGGTCCCTGCTCGCCGACTACGTAGTCCGCTCGACAGTAAAAGTCTGGCGCTTCCAAACCGGCAAGTGGGAAACGATAGAAGTTTAAGACCGCCTGATTTTCCGAGTTGAAACCGAGTTACCTGACCGAGTTCAGGGATGAACTGTTCAGCCTGAACCCGACGGACTCTCTGTGTTACTTGTAGGAGATGCGTCAAGCTGCTCCATACTCGTCCAGCTCCACCGGCCCCACTTTCCCGCGCCTTTTCTCAATCCGGTCCCCATTCCCGCTCGGGCAGGGGTTAGGGGTTAGGTTCCTTGAGGCCCATGAGTGCACGAAAACAAATTTTTGACGGAACGAAACTACCGATGGTGGTATGCACCTCACTAAACCACAACCGGTGGTATAAATTGCCACTCTCTCCCGAGTCGACCCTTTGCAATTCGGCGTCGTTTCAGCCGCAAATCGCCCGGATCGCCCTGAATCTCGCCAGGAAGATGCTCATGTCCGCTCTTAGGATGCATGGCCGCCGAAGTCGACGACGCGAGTTGGGCGCGAAGTCGCGGCTGGGCGCTCTCGACCGGCCTGATCGCTCTCCCTTACTACTTGAACACCAATCCCGTAATCGTCGCGATGGCGCGGCGCCAAATCGCCGAAGTCCTCGCCGATCGCAAGCGCACCTGTTGATGCTCGCGCCGCTTCAACTGGACGCCGCCCCCGTCGCGCGTAATCCTGTTGCCGTGGCACAAGCGGTTCAAGCGACCGAGACGCTCGAGGGCATCCTCGATCAGGTCCTGTTCGTCAACGACAAAAATGGCTACTCGGTCGCAGTCGTGGTCGTGCCGCAGGAGCATGGCGACTTCCGCCGCGTCACGGTCGTCGGCAACCTGGCTGGTCTTGAAGTTGGCTCGACCATCCGCGCGCAGGGCGGCTTCGAGCAGCATCAACGTTTCGGCGAGCAGTTTCATGTCGTCGATTTCGAAACGCTGCGGCCCGCCGGAGCCGTCGCGATAGAACGCTACCTAGCTTCTGAAATAAAAGGCATCGGTCCCCGGCTCGCACGCCGAATCGGGGAACACTTTGGCGATACCCTCGGCGAAGTGCTCGACAACTCGCCCGAACGTGTGCGTGAAGTTTCCGGTATCAGTGCCGCCATCGCGCGAACGATCGCGGCCGCGTGGCGCGACGCGTCGGGCCTGCGCGAGCTGACCGTCTTTCTCCGCGGGCACGGCCTGGCGGCCTCGCACGCGCGGCGCATTCACAAGTTCTACGGCAAGGATGCGCTCGAGGTCGTGCGGCGCGATCCCTATGTGCTCGCGCGCACAATTCATGGCATCGGATTTCGCACCGCCGACGCCATCGCCGAGAAACTCGGTATCCCGCGCAACTCGATCCAACGCGCGCGCGCCGCGGTCCTCTACATCCTCGAGCGCATGGCCGACGAGGGCCACGTGTATTCGCCCTTCGAGTATCTCGAAGGCCAGTTTCGCACCGCGCTCGAGATGGAACCTGACCTGGCGCACGACGCCGTGAACGAACTCGCCGCGAGCGGTGAGGTGATTGCGGAAGAGGCGGACGATCACATCGCGATCTATCTCGCGCGCCTGCACGAGGCCGAAGTGAACGTTGCGACGCGAATCGCCGAATTGAACGCCGGCCGCGCGATGAACAAGGATCTGATCGATCGCGCGGTCGCAGCCGCGATCAAATCGTCCGAACTCGAGCTCTCGGC
>JBAWCX010000304.1:0-3332 GCA_049590495.1 Binatus sp. (SeqCode) | reverse complement strand
CTCTTGAGTTTGTCCGCCATATTCCTTTCGAACGCCGCAAACTCTTCGGCGCCAGGTGCGCGGGTCGAGAAGCATTCCTTGACCGTATAATCGCCGGTCATCATGTGCCCGCCGCCATCGTAATCAGTGCACTTGAACCCGGCGACCTCGCGCGTGGTGCCGGCCTTCTTGAAGTTCATCGCGGCGTTACTGCTCGCCGCCATCATCGCCGCCATCTGGCCCTGGGGCGGAAACTCGAGCTCGAAGTAGGTCTTCGCCTTCGGATCGAGCACGTACATCTTCCCTTTGTCCAGGTCGGTGATGATGGTGTGGCGCTCCGTCACCATCTTCTGCTTGTTGCCCTGCACCGAAATCGTTTGTTCCGAGTCGCGACTGTTGGTTCCACTGGTCACGTGCTGTTTCTGCGTGATGACGACCCCGGCGGCCGCGGGCAGCGCGGTCATTGCGAGCGTCATTCCCGCAACCAGGGCGGTTAGTTTCATCATAGCGATTGCTCTCCTTGTGCTCGTTGCATTTTCATTACGGAGTCGCGCCCGGCCGCTGCGGCGCCCGTCATATCGCCACGCTGCTGCACGATCATCCGATGTATCATCAGGCTCAGCAGCCCGAACAACACCCATACCATTTCCTTGATTCGGCGGAGAAACCCCACCACGAAGCCGATTCCCGGCGGATAACCCAGCATCCCGAGGATCAGCGCCTTGCCACCCTCCTGGCTTACCAGCTTGGCTGGAATCAGGAAGGTCGCGCGCTCGATGAGCAGTCCCACCGCCTCGACCAGCAGGGCTACCTGCAAGGACGCCGGCTGATGCAGCAGCCGCAGCAGGATATAGATTTCGAGCGGCCCGAAACTCCATGCGGCCGCATAGCACAGGCACGACACGGCGAAGCGGCCGCGATGGCGCGCGTAGAAGTCGAGTAACACCGCGTCGGCCTCCGCGGCGGATTCGCGGATTTCGCCGGTGTTGATTCGCGCGATATTGAATCTGTTCGCGGCCCTCCACAGATGCGAAAACGGCTGCTTCATCTGCACGAAAAAGAAGCCGGCTGCCAGCGCCACGGCCAGCCCGAAGCCGGCCACGATCGCCCAGTAGAGATGGGCTCCCACCGGTATCAGGCGCAGCGAAATCGCCAGCGCCATCGACATGAACACGATCTGCCCGACCGCTTCCGCCAGCGACGCGACGACCACCGTCGCCAGCCCCACCGGCATCCGCAATTTCTCGCGCACATCGACTGCCATCACGAACTGCCCGCCGAGCTGCGCCGACGGTGTCACATAGTCAATCGCCTCTCCGCCAATCCGCGCCGCAAACAACTCGACGAACTTGAGCTTTGGTGGATAGTGCTCGATTGCGACGCGCCAGCCCAGCGTGTTTGCGATTCGCGAGAACGCCTCGAGCGAAATCGTCAGCGCCAGGCCCCATCCCGCCATCCGCACGTAGCCAATCACCTGCCGCGGCCCGTAATGCGTCAGGAACCAGGCGTAAAACGCGATCGCGATAATGATGAAGAATGTCTCGACGCGGCGCATCGGCAGGTGGAGGCCTCCGGAATCGACGGGCGGCAACCGGTGCATTCTTTCAGTCGCGCCCTACCTGCGCAACCCGCGAATGTGCGAGCTATCAGCGCTCTTTGGCGCGGGAAATACGCGCTTACCCCTTGGCGCGGATTAGCCCGGCGAACTTGTCGAGCTCCTGCTCATTCAAATCCGACACCACCCAGCAATTCATCCCCGCGACCATCAGTTGCTCGACATGGTATCCATGTTCCGTCTCGATTCGCTCCGCGCTGGTCGTGTTGCCTGCAGTCGGCCACATGAAAACGTTGATCACGTGCTTGCCATGCTGATAGACGAGCGCCGCGACCGGCCGCCCGTCGATATAGTCCAGGCGCCCGCCCACCAGTGGGAATCCGTCTTTCGCGAAATCGTTAACCGGCGGCGAGAAATCCAGCTTGCCGTTGAACCACGGCTTGACCGTATGCTGATCGGTCGAGACGACGTCCATCAGATGCGCCCCCATCAGCGATCGGACGTGACTGGCGACCACTTCGCCCGCGAGCATCTGATCGAGTGACGGAGCGATCGTGCGCGGCGCAATAATCAGCGCGAGCATCGCGCCAATTGCCAGCGGCACAGCGACGCGGACTGCGCGTGGCACCCAGGCTCCGCGCCGCGACGGATAGCCACCCGACCGCGATGGTGCCGAGACCGACGGCGTCGACGCAGGTATCGCGCGGCGAATCTTTTCCTTCAATGCGGCAGGCGCCTCGAACCGAAACCCCTCATCCTTGAGCCGCGTACGCATCGCGCGCATCGCGGCGTACTCGCTTGCGCATCGCGGACACTCCTCGATATGCCGCTGAACCTCCAGGTCGGTGGCGAGGTCGAGCTCGCCGTCGAGATGCCCATGCATCAGCACTCGCGCGTCGTCGCAGTTCACGTCACCCGCTCCTTCGTGATTTGCCCCTGGAGCGAACGTGCGAGCTTGCCGCGGGCGCGAGCCAGACGCGACATCACGGTCCCAATCGGCACGTCGGCCGCGTCGGCGATTTCCTTGTATGAAAGGCCCTCGATATCCCGCATCACGATCACCTCGCGAAACTCGTCCGCCAGCTCGTCGAGCGCCGCGCGAACCATCGCGCCGTCGGCCTTGCGAACGGCCTCTGCCTCGAGGCCGCTGTCTTCGGTGGACCCGCCATGCATCTGCTCGTCGAATTCAGTTGGCGAATTGGATCCCCGGTTGCGCTTGAGCCAGGTGAACGCGGTGTTGCGGACGATCGCGAGAATCCACGCGCGCGGGTCGCCGCCGCGAAATCCGCTCGCAAACTTGAGCGCTCGCAGGTAGGCCTCCTGCACGACGTCCTGCGCGTCGTGATCGTCACGCACCAGCCACCGGGCGAGGTTATACGCAGCATCCATATGGGGGAGGAACGTGCGGTCGAAATCGACGGCTTTGGTCTCGTCAGGCAATCGCTTTTCTTTCGCCCGCGCCCCTCGTTTAGTTCCAGACCGCGAGCGCACCGATCTTATTCCCGAGGGCCTCTGAGCCTCAATCGCGGGAATATTCTCTCACCGGCCGAGTCATCACCCTGAAAGCGCACATCAGCGCGAGGTGATTCTAGATGGAAAACAAATTTGATCGTCGATCGTTCCTGCGCGTCACAGGAACCGCACTCAGCATCGGAGCGCTCTACAGCGTCTTCCCCGCGCTGACGCCCGACGCCGGGGCCGAAGGGATGTTGCGGACGCTCGCCGACCTTAACGGTGAGGCTCCGGCGCCATTCTCGTTCATGCAGTTGAGCGACACGCACGTCGGATTCAACGGACC
>JBAWCX010000303.1:0-7903 GCA_049590495.1 Binatus sp. (SeqCode) | reverse complement strand
GCCTGGAGCCGCGAGACTACCGTCACGTTCTTGAATCTGGCGACGACCACGGGATACGCCCGGCGAATCTCGTTGACCTGCGCGGGGGCCAGCGTCTCCGAAATGATTACTACCGGGGGCGCCTCTTTCTCAGTTCCATTGAACGGAACTCGAACCAACTGCTCGCGGCGCGCGACCGGCATGTAGTAGCTAACCAGATAGTACTCGTGACTGACGCCCACGCGTCCGTCCGAACCCGCTTTACTCAGTGCAATCTCACATGCGTCGCGCCAGCGGTTGTCTCCAGCCCTCAGTATAGACGACACTCGCAGTATAGAGAGACTTACTATCGCAACGATCGCGATCGCTCTGTAGTTTGGCGATGGCAAATACTCAATGCCTATTGCAGTGAGTATATACAACGGAACGAAAGAGGATATCAGGTAGCGCGTCACCAGCATCGGAGTAACCAGATACGACCCAGCGAACAGCACGATCGGCGGGATCGCGAGCCAGAGAATCAGCAGCTCAGCCTCGGCGCGATGCGACCGCCACAGCCGAACCACGCCTACGATCGCGAACAGCGTGAACAGTGGAAACGGCAAGCTGCCGAGGCCGCTCTCGAACGTGGCCAGCGGCTCCCATGGCCCCGGCGGCCTGATCCAGCCGTAGTCGCCCCGCTGCACTCCTTCGACTCCGTAGCGCAGCCCCGGATAGAAGGGCAGCAGCAACACCATCGCGGCCAGCAGTGCAAATCCCATCAGCCACGGTGACGCCCTTGGTACTCCTTCGCCACTTCGCGCATCGGAGCGAGTATCCATAAAGTACAAATGGATTAGCCACAGCGCCTCCGCCACAATCACCAGCACGGCGGTAAAGTTGGTGGCCACTGCAATCGCCGAAAAAATTGTGAGGCCGGCATAGTTCGCCAGTCCTCCCAGCCGCCGCGTGCGTAGCAGGAAAATCACCTGCGCGAGAATCCATGCCTGCGTCATCGAGTACATTCTCGCCTGGCGCGCGATGTCGACCGACGGCAGCCCGACCGCAAACAGCAACGCGCACAACGCCGCCACTATGTAGATGCGGCCTTCCTCATACCTCGCCTGTTCTTTCACGGGAGAGGCGGCCTCGCGCAGCGAGGCAGGTGAGGGTTCTGCGACTCCACCAACCGCCAACATCACTTCCACGCCAAGGATGAACACCAGCACAATCGACAGCGAGCCGATCAGCGCCGACAACGCCCGCATCGCCGCCTCGCTTTCCCCGAACGCGCGCATCCATCCGTGTTGCGCAAGTTCGTAAATCGGGAACTTCCCCGAATCCAGCTGATGCTGTACGCGCAACACTTCCGCGACGCTCGGCGCTGACGACTCGGCCCATGAGAGCGACTCGTCAATCGACAATTCGCGCGAGCCCAGGCGAAAAAACCGCAGCATCGTGCCGACGACTACGGCTATGAGCAGTACTGCCCAAGCCTGTCCTCGCCAGCCGCCCGGCAGAAAGTTGCGCTTCATTGATCTGTTAGCTGTAGACGCGCGACGTGAGCCAGTGAAACAGCCTCCACAAATTGCGCGACGCCGGGGTTTCGCGGTCTACTATCCGCGATGCCGACGCTTCCGCGACGCCCTTTCCCACTCGCGATCATAACCGACTTCGGCTATCGCGACCATTATGTCGGCGCGATGAAGGGCGTGATCGCCTCGATCGCTCCTGGCGCCACCGTCATCGACATCACGCATGGCATCCCCGCGCAATCCATCGTCGCCGGCGCCATCGCGTTGCGCGAATCCTGGCGTTACTTCCCCCCGCGCACGGTTTTTCTTGCGGTTGTCGATCCGGGCGTCGGCACCTCGCGAGCGCCTATTGCCATCGAGACTCGCGCCGGCGCCCGCTTCGTAGGGCCCGACAACGGCCTGCTATGGCTCGCGGCGAACGAAGCCGGCGTCACTAGAATTGTGAAACTGACTTCGCCCCGCCATCGTCTTACCAACGTGAGTCCGACGTTCCACGGCCGCGACATCTTCGCCCCTGCCGCGGCGTACCTCTGGCGGGGCACTCCTATATCCTCGTTTGGACCCGCACTGCGCCCGAACTCGATCGCCCGGCTCGAACTGCCGCCTCCCGTGGACGCGGCGCGCGAGTTGCGCGGTCAAGTTATCTACGTGGACGGTTTCGGCAACCTGGTGAGCAATATCGATCGTCCGGCGGCAGAACGGTTCGGCGCTCGCTTTCGCCACAAATACCTTTCAGTTAGGATCGAAGGTGGCGCGGCAATGCGAATACTTGATGCTTATGGCGACGCGCCCAAAGGTGTTCCTCTCGCAATATTCGGAAGCTTCAGCCTGCTCGAAGTCGCTATTCGTGACGGCAATGCCGCCGCGCACTTCGCCGCCGGACCTGGCTCACCCTTATCTCTCGTCGCGGTCGCGGGCCGCATTTAATCATGGATGAAATAGTCACTCACAAGGACGCTCCTACCGTCCTTACCGATATTCCTCGCTACAGCGCGCCCCCGGAACCTGCCCGCGGCGCCTTCGAGCGTCCGCGAGTGCCTCCCCTGAACGTCGCGCTGCTGCTGCTGACTCTCCTGACCACCACCACCGCCGGCGCGTACATGAATGGCGAGGATGTCTCCTTGTGGCATCCGTTTCTCGCGATTGCCGCGCTGAGCTCGGGACTCTCGTTCTCGATTCCTCTCATGATGATCCTGTTCGCGCATGAGATGGGCCATTACGTGACCTCGCGCTACCACAACGTCGATACCTCCCTGCCCTACTTCATCCCGGCGCCGCCGTCGCTGTTTATCATCGGGACCTTCGGCGCATTCATCCGGATGCGCGCGCCCGCCCGCACGCGCCGCGTTATGTTCGACATTGGCGCCGCCGGTCCGTGGGCGGGCGTGATGCTCGCGATACCCGCCGTCATCATTGGTCTCTATCTTTCCGACGTGACGCCGCTCGACAAATCCGCCGGCGGCCTCGAGCTCGGCAACTCGATCCTGTTCCTGGGACTCTCGCACCTCGTGCTGGGCGTCGATCCTTCGACCGTCAACGTAAATCTCAATCCGATCGCTTTCGCGGGATGGATCGGGCTGTTCGTCACCACCCTTAACCTGCTGCCGGTCGGGCAACTCGACGGCGGCCACGTGATCTACGCGCTGTTCCCGCGCCGCCATCGCACCATTTCAGTGCTGTTCGTCATCTCGTGCGTGCTGATGGTGCTGGTGCCGCTCGCGCTCGGCGTGAGCTTCTGGGGCGGCTGGCTGCTATGGGCAGTCCTGTCGGTCGCGCTCGGCTTGGGACATCCCTCGACCATCGATCGCGATACCCCTCTGAACCCGCGCCGTGCCCTCGCCGCATGGGCCACCGTCGCGTTGTTCATCGTCACGTTCAGTCCGGTGCCGCTGTCCTTCGTGCAACCCGAGGCGCCGACGCCGATGCAGCCCGGTGAACACTCCCAGGAAATAATCCATCACGCGCCGCACTACGAAGACCTGCTGCGGCAACTCGGCCACGTGAAGATTTGAGGGAAGCCGCGTTGGCCGAAAATCCGCCTATCAAACCAAGTCCGGAGACGAGGTCCCATCGCCCGAGCTGGGACAATTACTTCATGACGATCACGCGCGAGGTCGCCGAGCGCTCGACCTGCCTGCGCGCCAAGGTCGGCGCCGTCATCGTTCGCGACCGCAGCATCCTCGCGACCGGCTACAACGGCTCGCCCGCGGGATTGCCGCATTGCACCGAAGTCGGATGCCTCATTTACGAATCGCGCACTCCCGACGGCGAAGTCGAGCAGAACTGCTATCGCACCATCCACGCCGAGATCAACGCCATCTCGCAAGCGGCTCGCAACGGCGCCGCCATCCGCGACGCCGACATCTACGTCACGCACACGCCGTGCATCCACTGCCTCAAGGTGCTCATCAACACCGGCGTCCGCACCGTGTATTACGCGCGACCGTACAAGCTCCACACCGTCGCCGAGATGCTCAAGGGCGCGAGCATCAAGCTCGTCCAGGTCACCGCCGAGGATTCCTCGCCAGGCGCGGCATGACGGCAGAATCCGCCTGCGGCATCTGTGCGATGATCGATCGCATCAAGGCCGGCACCTTCCAGGATTTTATCGCGGAACTGAAAAGCTGTTACGTGATTCTCGGCGATCAGCAATTCTATCGCGGCTACTGCGTGCTGTTCGCAAAGCTGCACGCGACCGAACTCTACCTGATGCCGGCGGACGCCGCGCGCCTGCTCGCCGACGAGATGCGCCTGGTTGCAGAGGCAATAGCCGCGGTCGTCGAGCCGTGGAAGATGAACTACGAGTGCCTGGGCAATTCGGAACCGCATGTACACTGGCATCTGTTCCCGCGTTCCGGGAGCGAAGCCCACGAATTGCGGCGTGGACCAATCTGGCTGCGCCCGGAATCCGAACGGAAGGTAACGCTCGACGAAAATGACCGCCGCGCGCTCATCGCATCCATCCGCACCCAGCTCGCCATCCGCTTCCCCGATGCGCGCATCCCGCCCAGTTAGCAACATTCAGCTCGCGCGTATCGCGCTAGCGTTCCTCGCAATCCTCCTCTCAGGATGCAAGCCCGCTGCGCTCCCCGACGCCGCCAGTCCCGGCGCGCAGCTCTACGTCGAGCGATGCGGCAATTGCCACGCGCCCTACAATCCCCACGAAATGACCGCCGCGATGTGGGACACGCAAGTCACGATGATGGAGACAAAAATGCAGGCCGCGGGACAACTCCCGCTAACCTCAGACGAGCGCGAATCAATCCTCGAATACCTGAAACGCAACGCCGGCACCGAGTAACGTCACCCCTGCTGAAACACACGGCGGGTTTCACTACAATCAAGTTCTTCCTCCGTCATGAACAACTGGGCTCAGGACGCCGTCTTCTATCATCTGTTCCCGCTCGGATGCTTCGGCGCGCCTGTGCGCAATTCGTTCGTCGAGCCGCCCGTGAATCGGCTGTCGGGCCCGGGTTGGATCGACTATCTCGAGGATCTCGGCGTCAACGCGTTGCTGGTCGGGCCAGTCTTCGAGTCCAGCGCGCACGGCTACGACATCGCCGACTACTTCCGCGTAGACCGGCGCCTCGGCGATGACGCGACGCTCGCCGCGATGAGCCACGAGCTACATCGCCGCGGCATTCGCCTGGTGCTCGATGCGGTCTTCCATCACACGGGGCGGGACTTCTGGGCATTTCGCGACGTTCGCGAAAAAGGGCGAGCTTCGGCGTACTGCGACTGGTATCACCTCGACTTCACGCGCCGCAGCCCCTACGGCGAGCCGTTTCACTACAAGGGATGGGCCGGCAACTACGACCTGGTGAAGCTCAACCTCAAGAACCCCGACGTTCGCGATCACCTTCTGAAGGCGGTCTCATGGTGGATCGAACGGTTTGAGATTGACGGCCTGCGACTCGACGCCGCCGACGCGCTCGATTTCGACTTTCAGCGCGAGCTTGCCGCGCATTGCCGCGCGCTCCGGCCTGACTTCTGGCTGATGGGCGAAGTGGTTCACGGCGACTATAGGCGATGGGCATATCCGGAAGGGCTCTCATCGACGACCAACTACGAAGCCTACAAAGGGCTCTGGTCCAGCCACAACGACCAAAACTATTTTGAAATTGCGTACACGCTCAAACGCCAATTCGGGCCCGAAGGAATTTATCGGGGGCTCGCGCTTTATACCTTCGCCGACAATCATGACGTGAATCGCGTCGCAAGCATCCTCGTAAACCCTGCACATCTCTACCCGCTCTACCTCTTGCTCATGACGATGCCGGGCGTCCCTTCCATCTACTACGGCAGCGAGTGGGGTATCGAGGGGCGCAAAGCGCCGGGCACCGACGCGCCGCTGCGTCCGGCGCTCGACCCGGCGACGTTACCCGCGCAGGCGATTCATCCTGAATTGCATTCCGCCATCAAGACACTAATCGCCATCCGCCGTGGATACGCCGCGTTGCGTCGAGGCGACTACGCCCAGCTTCACGTCGCGCGCGAACAATTTGTTTTCCTTCGCCGCTACGAGTCGAGCGCGATCGTCGTCGCCGTCAACGCAGCAGATCGTCCCGCCGAAATCCCACTGCGCATCCCGGACATTTCCAACGGCCATCTCATCGACGTGCTGAAGGACTGCGAGCAATTCAGTGTCATCGACGGACGATGCACTCTGCCCATCCCCGCGTGCAGCGGACGAATTCTCGAAGCCAGGCAGTAGCCCCCAATCCTTCTAACAGGGCGAAGCCCCGCATCTTTGTCTTACCACTGGGTGCAGGATTCACCCCTGCCCAAGGAAGCATGAAACCCACGGCGGGTTTCATTAAAATTAAGTTCCGCTGCCGCCGCGATTGACGATGTACCCTCTAAACATCGCCTGCGCATTCATCGCGGGACGGTATTCCGAAATCGAGCGCGAGCCGAGGCGGTCGTCGTTCCACACCGCATGTGGTGTGCCGGGCGGGATGACCATCACCGTGCCCCGGTCCAGGGCGTACTCCTTGCCCGCCACGCGGCATCGCACAGTGCCCTCGACGACTTCGAGGCGCTCCTCCTGATGCGTGTGTATGTGATCCCGCGGCGGGGCAGACACTTCGCGCGCGATATATTCGCAGCGGAAGAGTTCGCCGGCGGTCTCCTCCGCCGACTTGAGGACGATCACACGATCTTGTGTCGTTGTTGCGGGACGATCCGAAACCTGAGTCGCCATGATCCTTCTCCTTCGTCGAATGCCGCGTAAGGAGAGAATCTAACACTCCGCCGTTATTAAGCCGCGCGTCGCTGCTGACAACTGTCTGTCAGTAGAATCAGGCGAAACGCTCGCAACCGGGAAGATCCTGACAGCATGCCTTCAGGAGGCTTGGCGAGCGCGGTCACGATTTGCTCAGCAGATGACGGAAGAGGTCCTCCGCCGACTTGCCGTCCTCTTGTGCAAAGGCCTCGCTCAGGAACTCGACGTCGCTCATGCGGTCGACGCGGAAAAAGCGGAAGTCATCGCGCAGTTCGCACCACGACGCGGCGGTCCAGAACGGCGGATAGAACCAGAGGCTCAGAGGACGCACCTTGCGGCGCGTTTCGGCGCCCTTCTCGTCGCAGTATCGGAACCGAACTTTCCGGCAACCGCGAATCGCCGCGCGCAACCGTCCAAGATCGAACGCGACCGGCACCCGCCGCACGTCCTTCGGCGCCCATAGCGATCGATCGTCCAACATCCGCTGCAGATGGGCCGGCAACACGTTCTCGATCTTCGACAACGCCGCGTCGGCCGCGCTACCCAACTCGGCGTCGCTCCAGTTCTGCACCATGCGAGCGCCGAAGACGAGCGCCTCGAGCTCGCTCTCGCTGAACATGAGCGGCGGCAGGTCGTAGCCCTTGCGCAGCGAGTAACCGATTCCCGCCGCGCCTTCGATCGGGACCTTGCTCGCGATCAAATCGCTAATGTCGCGATAGATAGTGCGCTCGCTCACGCTGAACTGTTCGGCAAGCGAACCGGCGGTGACCACGCGGCGTCGGCGCAGCCGCTGAATGATTTCGAACAGTCGATCGGCGCGGCGCATGATGAGCTTCTCTCACTGTAGCAATCCAACAGCAACACCCTCTTACCATTGGGTGCAGGGGTCACCCCTGCCCAAGGAAGCGTGAAACCCACGGCGGGTTTCACATTAAATCAAGTTCCGTCGCGGGGCGACGGAGAGGCCATCAATCCATAGGCCGTCACCGCGAAGAACACGGTCAGGTTGATCGAAGCGACCGCGATCAGCGCCGCGTTCGGACGGTCGGGAAAATATGACGAGGTGTCGGCGAGATGCTTGATATAGGCGAGGTTGAACAGGAAGGTCGCGCTCACGATGGCGAAGATCGAAGTGAGAAACCCGCTCTCGAGCGCGATTGGAATCAGCAACACCAGCGGGTAATAG
>JBAWCX010000302.1:0-9899 GCA_049590495.1 Binatus sp. (SeqCode) | reverse complement strand
GACCAGAAGCAGCCCGACGACCGCGAAGACCGATCGTCCGATCTTCTGGGTGGCTGAAAGTTCGCTCCACGGGATTAACTGGAAGCCGCCCTTTCCCTTGCCTCCGTCGCCACGCGTCGTCGTGCGGCCAGGCGTGCGAATTTCCGGCCGGAACCCCTTGGGCTGTGGCGGCGAGCCGCGCGCCGGCGCCGAAGAGGCCGGATTGCCACCCGGCGGCGGCGGTGGCGAAGCGGGATCGCCCGTCGGCCTCGCCAGTGCAGTCGCACAGTAACCGCAGAATGCTGTCCCCTCCGGATTCTCTTTGCCGCATTGCCTGCATGCAGGCATCAGATCACCTTGGCCTCATTAGCAAACTTTCGCGAAACCAGTGAACCAGCACCCTGGCGATTATTCTCAACCCCGTCACTTCCCCTTCTGGAGGTTTCTGTCCGCGCGACCAGGCACGAGCCGAAATCGACGCCTCTGCACCTATGGAAGCTACAGCCGCGGACCACAAAGTCAATATGGCTGCCGAAAGCTCGACCCGCCCCCGATTCGCGGCTCCAACACTATCCCATCGTGCATTCCCATTCGATGCGTGCAACAATCGATCGCGATGTCATTACGACACGCCAAACGTGCGTTCGCAATTGCCGCGGTACTCCTGTTTGCATCCGGCCTCGCGCGCGCACAAGAGGGCGCAGTGCCCCTTCCCGATTCCTCTTATGGCGACAGCGCCACCAGCTATCAGTCTCCAACCGATTTGCCGATGCCGGCGCCTGACGATCCTGCCAATCCGAATATCGTGACGATTCCAATTCCCGGCGGTGGCGATATCACGGTTGACGGTCCCGACGCCCCGAGCGATACTCCCCTGCCCAACCTGCCAGGCTCGCAATGGGGCATCACGCAGCAAACCCCGTATTCTCACGACGTCGGCCCCACCCTCCCGTAGCCAAAAAGTTCTAACAGGGACGAAGTCCCGCATCTTGGCATTGGGTGCAGGGGTCACCCCTGCCCAAGGAAGCATGAAACCCAGGCGGGTTTCATTACAAATTAGTTCCTCAATACGCGGCCTCCAGTATCCCCACCAACTGCTCCTGCGTCACGTCGACGCCCACGGTATTCGCGCGCTTCACTTCTTCGAGCACGGTGCCGGCGATTCGCGAGATTTCCTCACGCGGGACGCCCACCTCACGCAGCCTCGTCGGCACCTCGAACTTGCCGATGAACCTGGCCGCGCGATCGGCGCACTCCAGCGCCGACGAGCGCGGACTACGCTCGTCGAAACGCACGCCGAATCCTTCCGCGATCGGCGCGAAGCGATCCGCCGCGACACCCGACATGAAGCGCATCACGTGCGGCAACGTGATGCATGAGGTGACGCCGTGCGGGACGTTCCACATCGGTCCGATCTGATGCCCCAACGCGTGCGAGATTCCGCCGCGCGTATTTGACATGCCGAAAATCGAGAGCCACGCGGCGAGCTGGCATTGCACGCGATGCTCGAGTTCATCGTCTCCATGCATCTGCAGCGAGGGCAGCAGATGCGTCGTCAGAAGTGCGATCGCCCGCGCCGCGAGCGTGTCGGTAACTAGCTGATGGCGCGTCGAGTACGAACCCTCGACCGCGTGATCGAGCGCGCGCATCCCAGTCGACGCCCACAGCCACGCCGGTGTCTCCACTGTCAGCGCCGGGTCGAGGATCACCGCCCTGGCCTGTAAGCGCGGGTCGGCGACTCCACCCTTGACCTTGGTTGATTCGTCCGTGACGCCGCCCGCCGGCGTGAACTCGCCCGCCGACAAGGTGGTCGGTATGGCGATATGCAGAATCTCGCCGCCGCCCGCTTTGTCGGCCGTCGTCCCGCTGAAATCAATGGTGCGCGAGCCCGCCTGGCCACCCATCAACTGCCATGCCGCGTTCTTCACCGTGTCGATCGGGCTGCCGCCGCCGAAACTCACCATCGCGTCCGCGCCGACGCGCCGCGCCTCCGCGACCAGTTCCGTCACTGTCTGCGACGGCACATGCTGCGCGGCGCCGGCGAACACTCCGGCCAGCGCGGATCCGGCGGCATTCTTGACCTTGTCGAGTAGCTTCGAACGACCGAGTGTCTTTCCGGTCACGACAAGCGCGCGTTTCGCCCCGCGGCGCGACAATTCGCGCCCGAGTGATTCGACTTTGCCGGCGCCGAAGACCACAGTCTCAAGGCGCGTGAAATGATATTCGCCAGCGGTCTTGTCCAATGTTCTTCTCCTGAAGCTGAGGGGTAGAGGCTCAGCGCGCGAACGCGGGCATCACTTCCTTCGCGAACATTTCGATTGTGTCCGGCATCATGAAGTTCAGGAAGAAGTACGTCATGCCGAACTTCTCGACTCGCGCGGCGAGCTCGCGCTTGACGTCGTCGGGCGTGCCGATCAGCACCTGGAGCGACGTTCGCACACTGTCGTTATTCTCGATTCCAAGCGTCTGCGCAGTCGCGGCCGCCATCGCGTCGGCAGTGGCGCGATCCTTGGCCATCAGCACGAATCCACCGCCCGACAGTTCGAGCGCGTCGGGGGCGCGGCCGGCAGCTTTCAGGAAGCCGCGAATCATCTCGATTCGCTTCAGCACCTTGCCGCGATCGAACTTGAGAGCTTCAGCGACATCGACGTAGCCTTTGGTGATCGGCGGATTAAGATTCAGAACGTCAGCCTCCTGAGCCGCGATTTCGAGCACCCGCTTGCCGCCGCCGCCAATCAGGATCGGAGGATGAGGCCGCTGCACGGGTTTGGGATCGCAATAGGCCTTGTCAATCTTGAAGTACCGCCCATGAAAGGTCGGCTCGTCCTGCGTCCACATCGCCTTGAGCACCTTGATACCGTCGCCCATCTGTTCGATCCGTTCCGCGTTCGACGGATAAGAAACCCGTAGGCGTCGTATTCTTCCCTGAACCAGCCGGCGCCGAGCCCGGCGATAAAACGCCCGCCGCTCAGGTTGTCAAGCGACGCCATCGTCTTCGCCAGCAGTGCGGGATTGCGATAGGACATCGAGGCGACCAGCGGCAGCATCCTGATGCTCTTCGTGACCGCGGCGACCGCGCTGAGCATCGTGAAGCATTCGAAGTGCGGCGCGCGCGGCTCAGCCATCAGTCCGCGCATGAAGAAGTGATCGTCGATCGAAACCGAATAGTATCCCAGCTCCTCGGCCCGGCGTGCGGTCGCCAGTGTATCGGCAGGATTGCCATTGGGAAGGCCGACGTTGAATTTGATTGGTCGCATACCGATGCTCCTTGAGTTCAAGAAATTAACGGCGCCAGTCTAGATCAATAGAACGCGCCCCCGGGAACCTAACCCCTACCCGCGCGGGAAAGGGAACGAATCGAGAGGAAGATACCGAAATTCATACATGTGGGGCATGGCCGCGAAGCTCAAACTCCTGGTTCTCGTATTACTCGCACTCGCGGTCGTTACTATCTTGCTTGAACGAAATGATAAGCCCACAACTGCGGTGGCGCATCCGAAGGAAACCATACCGGACTACCCATACTAGCGCTTCAAACTGAACCGGTGCCCATACCCTACACGTAGCACAGAAAGTCTGCCTAGGTCAGACTGAATAGTTCACCCCTGAACTCTTTCATCGAAACTGAACCAGTGGTCGCCGTTCACGAGCGGATCTCGCTGGGTTCGGATGAGTCGGTGCCTGTATCTCCAAGTGTCGACCCGACAGCAGGAATAGTCCGCACATTACGACGGCGCCCGCATCTACTCCAATCCCATTCCTTTCCGCAGAGCCAACTCGACGGCTGAGTATCCGCCGTCAGTCCGTTCCAACTGGGCGTTGTCCCGCAGCTCCACCAAAGGATTGCACGCGAATCGAATGCGGCTTCCGTGGTTAGCTCCGAAGCCGTGAATCAGGAAAGGATGCATCAGTGCGACGTCACCAACTTGGCCAACCAAATGTGCTATCTCAGACTCGCTCGGATTCAATGCTCCCGCGGCTGAGAGCACCGGCTTGAGATCGTCCCAATTGCTGCCGGAGCGCGCATCGGCAACCGTACGCGCGACGGTTAGGTGAGACCCACGTATCATTGCGGTGCCGCCCTCACCTGGTCCAACGTCGGAAAAGAGGAATAGCGTAACGAGCGCATGATGATGATCTGTCAGATGCCCGGAGCTCCGGAACTGACCCCCATCCACATGCCATCCTCCCGGCCCTGGAAATCCTGGTAGAAGCAGCGACCACCATCCATACACTGCAGGCGCCTTCCAACGATTTACGCCCACCACCTGATCCAAACCCGAGGCAAGCCTCTGGTTCATGATCTGATTGAAGGGTGCGCAGCCAAATCCTCTTTGGATCTGCACCATCGGTTGCCCATATGTTTTGCAATCCGCCCACAACGGAACTTGCTTCCAGACGAATTCGCGGCACTCCTCAGCTACTTCGCTGGAGAACGCTCTGCGCAGCACAACATAACCCTCACGTATGAATTGCTCTATCTCCGAATCATTGAACACCATGGTCGGAACCTCCTTGGCCAAAAAAAAACCCGCGCTGGTCTGGTTAGGCGGACCTCCGCCCGACCGGACAAACGCGGGTCACGTTCCCTGCTTAGCAGGCGTCACCCGGAATATGTGGCTCGGCCCTATCTACTGCTAGTCAGGGGACCCGTCAAGCGCCAGGAGACGCCAAGAATAGATCAAGATGGGACCGCGGCTACGATTCGGACTATTCGGCGAACCATTCGAAGACTCGCGGGACGGGTGAATTAATAATTTTCGGGGCGGCGGGTGGGCGGGCGGTAGATTCGTTCCTCCTCCTCGCTCGCCGCGTGCTCGACCGGATGCGCCGGATTGCCGACGTCGACCGATAGTACCCCCGACGGCCTTATCCGCGTCGCCGCTCCGAGACGGCGCCTTCGCTCGGCGGCCGCGATACTCACTGCCAGCCGCAGCATCAGCAGGATCGTCAAAATCACGCACGCACGGCCGAACCAGTCGCCGCCGCGCGTATAAAGCGTGCTCCCGGTGCCGAGCGGCAGCTGGGCGAGCACCACCGCGTCCTGGCCATGTATGGCCGCGCCCGTCGCGGTCATCCGGCCGCGAGAATCGCTCGCCGAGACCATCCCGCCGCGTGACGCGCGCGCAAGCGAGAAGCCGGATTCGACGCCGCGCAAGACCGCCATCCGCTGATGGATCACTTCCGAGCCCGGCCAATCCGACGCCGGCGCCATCACCACGCGCACACCGTTGGCCGCCAGTTCCCGCGCCGTGCCGGGAAAATCCAGGTCCTGCGAAATCAGTATCGCGGTGCGTCCCCATGGCGCGTCGAAAAAAGCCGGCTTCGAGCCCGCCTTGTAGTCCGATTCGAGGCTCGGGATCGGATGATGCTTGGCGTAAGCGGCGACGATTTTACCGTCGGCATTGAATACGACCGCGATATTTCTTTTCGGCGTGCGCCCAATCTGGTTGATCCCGACCACCAGCCACACGTGCGACATGCTCGCGATTCGCTGGAATCCCTGTACGACATCCCATTCGTAACCCGGCGCAACTCCCACCGCTTTCTCGGGCAGGACGACCATTTGCGGGCCGCCGGTCGCCGCTCGCCGCACCAGGTTGGCGTACAGCGCGACAATATTCGCGGCGTCGCTCGGGTCAGTTGACTCGGATTGCGGTATCAGGCGATCGCTGGCGACCATCGCCACCCGCACCGCCGGAGTAGCCGGAGTTCGAATGATACGAATCCATCCCAGCACCACCGCGATGGCGAAAACGCCGACCGCCATTTCTGCGGGACGAATCCACTCCATGTTCCATCGACGCCGATACCACGCGACCGCCAATCCCGACGGCAACAGCGACATGATGAACATCACGCCGGCCATGCCCAACCATGACGCGGACTGCATCAACGGGGCGAATCCAACTTGCGAGTAGGCGGGGCTGCCCCAGGTGCCGTGCGGAGATTGTCCGGCGAGCGCAAAATAAAAGGCGGTTTCGAAAGTCGGGAAGACCAGCGCGGCGAGCACTCCCGACCAGCGCCGCGTCGCCTCTGCCGCACACGCCACGAAGGTCGCGAAGACAATCGCGCCCGCCACGTGCGACGCGAACATCGTGATCAGCGGCACCGCGAAACTTTCCCCGCCCCAGGCCACGAGATTGCCGAAGAAATATGCCACGAACGCGAACTGCGCGGCCCTTTCGGTGCGAATTTCAGGCGCGACTGCGAGAATCGGCAACGGCGCCAGAATCGCGCATGGATACCAACCCGGTGCCGAGCCTGCGAGTTCGAACAGCACCGCGGTCGCCACCGCGGCCAAGGCGGGCACCGTGAAGCCGCTCCTGAGTTCGTTGGGCGCGGCCGCATTGCGCGCGATGGGCCTGCGATCGGAAGGCCACAGGCCTTTCAGACGCGACCAATCGAAGATTGCGCTTCCAGCCATAAGGTCAAACTTGATCGCGCGGCGCGCGGAGACGAGTACTCGCCGGCTCTGCCGCCTTCGCAATCAATCCTTCGTTGAGGGAGCCGGAGCGAAAACCTTTCAGATCGATCGCCACGAATCGAAACCCGATTTTCCTGAACTCGCGATCGATTGTTTCGCGCAGCGGCCCCTCGAAGATACGCGCGATCTGTCCCTGCTCGAGCTCGAGGCGCGCGACCTCGCCATGGTAGCGCACGCGCGCCACCGCGAAGCCCATCGAATGAAGCAGCTTCTCACCCGCCGCGACCTTCGCCAGGCCCTCGGATGTAATCTCGGTACCGTACGGAAACCGCGACGACAGGCACGGTGATGCCGGACGATCCCAGGTCGGCAATCCCATCGCTCGTGACAGCGCTCGCACGTCGGCCTTGGTCATTTCGGCTTCGACCAGCGGATGCCGCACGCGTTTCTCGCGGGCAGCCTGCATCCCGGGACGATAGTCATGCAGGTCATCAAGGTTGAGGCCGTCCACTATCTCCTCGATACCAAGCTCGGCGGCCTTGGCCTCGCAAACCGTGAACAGGTTGTGCTTGCACAGGTAGCATCGGTTGAACGGATTCGCCGCGTAGCCCGGTATCTCCAATTCGTTGGATTCTACTACAATATGGCGGACACCAATCAAGTGGGCCATTTCCAGTGCCGATTCGCGATCCTCGTCGGGCATCGTCGGCGAAGTGGTGGTCAGCGCGAGCACGGCATCGCCAATCGAGTCATGCGCGACTTTCAGCACGAAGGTCGAATCGACGCCGCCGGAAAACGCGACGATAAGACTGCGCATCGGCGCAAATATCGCGCGCATCCGCTCCAGCTTCGCATCGAGCTCTTTCGTTTTCGTTGTGTCCATCGACTCAGCTAGATTCCTTCGGCCTGGAAAAGATCGGTCGTCAGGTAGCGCTCGCCGGTGTCGCAGAAAACCACGACGACGACGTTGCCCTTGCCGAGCCGACGCGCGACCTGCAAAGCCGCGCAGCAGTGCGCGCCCGACGAGATCCCGACCAGCAGGCCCTCCTCGCGCGCGAGACGGCGCGAGAACAGCGTCGCATCCTCGTCACTGACGGCGATTACCTCATCGTAGACCTTGGTGTCGAGATTGGTCGGTATGAAGCCCGCGCCGATTCCCTGGATCTTGTGAAAGCCCGGCTCGCCGCCCTCCAGCACCGGCGAGTTTTTCGGCTCGACGGCGACGATCAGCACTTTGTTGTCGAGATGCTCGCGCAGGTAATGGCCAGCGCCCGTGATCGTCCCGCCCGTCCCGACGCCCGCGACGAACGCGTCGATACGCGCGAACTGCTGGAGCAGCTCGGGCCCGGTGCATCGGTAGTGGATATCGGGATTGGCGGCGTTGCTGAATTGCTGCGGCATGAAGTAGCCGGGATTCTCGCGGCACAGCTCCTCAGCCTTCGCGATCGCGCCATGCATCCCGCGCGTGTCCGGCGTCAGCATCAGCTTCGCGCCATAAGCGACCAGCAACGAGCGCCGCTCCTCGCTCATAGTGTCGGGCATAGTGAGAATGAGTTTGTACCCCTTGACGGCAGCAACCAGCGCCAGCCCAATCCCGGTGTTGCCGGAAGTAGGCTCGACGATAGTATCACCCGCCTTCAGCCGCCCGGACTTCTCAGCCGCCTCGACCATCGCGAGACAGATTCGATCTTTGACGCTGCCGCCAGGATTAAAATTCTCCAGCTTCGCCCAAATTTCGGCGTCATCCTTCCCAGGAATCCGATTAAGCCGCACCACAGGCGTATTGCCAATAAGTTCAAGCGGCGACTGCGCAACGCTAATAGGCATGGGAGCGATTCTATCCAGAAAATGGCGGCAGTTGAAATGTGGCGAAGCGGGGGAGCCAGAGGGCGATGTGCGGCCAATCCATAGTGCGAGGGGCGCGATTCTGACTGACCGAAAAGAGCTGAAAAGAGCAGTTCATACCACCTGTTGTGGTTTTGGGACGGCCGTATACTAGGCGTAGCTTCGTTCCGTCGAAAATTGTTTTCAGCACGAGCGGGGGTCGCCCGATTTGATGCGAGTCGGGCAAGCATGTGACATCTTGTCGCATAGCGTATGGGTAGCACGCCAGATCCATCGGCGTAAGGCTGAAAAGTTCAGGAGGAAGGAAAAGCGTAGCGATGGGCGTTGACTGCCGGAATTTAATCGAATGCGAAACCCGCCGTGGGTTTCGCGCTTCCTTGGGCAGGGGTAACCCCTGCACCTTAGTGACAGGAGAAGATGCGGGACTTCGTCCCTGTTAGAACTATTGATGGGGATGAGGATCGGCCACTCCGCTGTCCGGCGTTTGCGATGCAAAAGGTGTCCGGGGCTGAGGGCGACGCGCGTCATCGCGCGTCGGGTGAAAGACAACCGAGCGAGTGTAGGGCCGTTTTGTGTCATCCCGACCGAAGCGGAGGGACCCCGGCTCCTTCTTTGGCTCGCCCCACGCGGGGAGGTTTCATAGACACGGACAACCGCGCAGCGCAATTGTCTGACGCGCTGCGCACTGTTCGACTACGCGCTCAGACTCACCAGACCTTTGATACCTATCGAGATGCTGCAAAGTTCGTTGGCGCCTTCTTTCGGCTTGCTACAACAACTGCTTCCGCCTAGGCGCCAATCGACCCTAGTCTTTTGAAAGCCTGCACTGTGGTAGTTTGTGTGCCCTATTGGTCGCGGTTAAAGGAGGAGAGTCAGCATGGAACTTGCGCGCTCGATCGCGGGACTTTTATCTTGGCAATGGCTGGTCCTAATCCTCGCTTTCGTCTTTTACAGGCCGCTCCTCAAGTTAATCAATCGTGTCGTCGGGTTCAGCCTTGGCGGCGAGAAAGGTCTGAGCGCTACGCTGTCAACGGGCCCAGTTGGTAGGATCATCGAGGGAAACGCATCGGAGCCGGAGAAAACGCGAGAGCGCGTTGACGCGAGATTATTCGTTCTTCGCGATGAGAGCGGACGCGAACGCGCCAAGCTGGGGGTGACTGATACCGGCGCCACTTCTCTGACTCTGTATGACCCGCAAGAGAAAGAGCGCTTATCGATCTTCGTTCTTGCGGACGGTTCTTCGACCGTAGCGCTCTATGACGATCAAAAAATCCGAATTATGCTGTCGCATAGCGAAATGATGGGAGTAGAGGGGTTAAGTATTCTCGGTCCTGACAGAAAAAACGGCATATATCTCCTGGTCAGCTCCGAGGGACATCCGAGCTTCGATATAAGCGATCAGCGAGGGATGGTCGTCTTCAGCGCTTAGTCGCAGTCCCTGAGAATCATCCTGGAAATTCGGTCCCTCACCCGCGCTGGAGGCGCGGCCTCTCCCCACAAACGGGCGAGGCAATTTCATCAGGAGAGGAATTTCGGAGCTGGGGTCTTTCCGCTTCTGTCGGGATGACACAAAGATGGGAAGCGGCGGTTTTGTGAAGCGAGCGCTGCACCCTCACCTACCGGCCGCTATGCGGCCGGCCGCCACTCC
>JBAWCX010000301.1:0-1683 GCA_049590495.1 Binatus sp. (SeqCode) | reverse complement strand
CTTGGGAAGAACGCCGCGCGCTAATCGCCCTGGACGCTTCCATCTCTTCACCCAACGGCACCTTCACCACTCGCGAGATGGTCGCCCTTGAGCGCGAGAACCTCGACCTGATGCGCGCAGGACGAGGCCAAATCCCGCCCATGGTGGCTGCCGAAGAGATTCGCCAATGGGCAACGGACCGAGGATTGCTGACCGATCAAATCGAGGTGGCGCAACTTCTCTTTACGGCGCCCGACTGGCTCACCTCCATCGAAGGCCGCGCCGGCAGCGCGAAGACCACGACCGTCGGAGCGATCCGCGAGTTCGCCCAAGAGCACGGCTACGCCGTGCGCGGCTTTGCTCCGACCACGCGCGCGGTCAAGGCGCTATCCGAAGCCGGAGTCGAGTCCCGAACAGTGGCAAATCTGATCGAGAATGAAATCTCCGATGCCGGCCGTCAGGAATTATGGATCGTTGATGAGTCGAGCCTGCTTGCGACGCGCCAGGTCAACCGCCTTCTTCACAAGGCCCGCGAGGCAGGCGTGGGGCGGATCGCCTTCGTCGGCGACGAGCGCCAGCACCACGCGATCGAGGCTGGACGACCCATCCACCAGATGGAGCAGGCTGGTATGCCGGTCGCGCGGCTGGACACAATTCGCCGCCAGCGGGACCCGATGCTTCGCGAAGCAGTTGAGCTTGCGTCCAAAGGAGAGATCGATCGCGCGCTTACACTCCTCGAGCAGCATGAGCGCATCCGCGAGATTGAAAATCCTGATGTGCGATATAAATCCATCGCCCGGGAATATGTCGCCGCACACGAGTCCGGCGAGCGCGTATTGGTCGTCAGTCCTGCCAACGACGAGCGCCGGAAACTCAACTCCGCCGTTCGCGAGTTCTTGATGCGGAGGTCTCAGATCAGTGCCGAAGGGAAAGAGCAGATCATTTTCGTCAACCGCGATCTCACCGCCGCGCAGCGCCAACATCCGCAGAGCTACGAAGTTGGCGATGTTGTCCGCTACCGGCGCGGCACCCGCCGTCTCGGGCTCGGCAAGGGAACTTACACACGAGTCGAGGCAACAAACCCGGACCTGAAACGAATCACCGTGCGCACCGAAGACGGTCGGTCGGTTGAGTACAACCCCGCGCGGCTCACCGGCGTCGATCTGTTCCGCGAGGAGCGGAGACTCATCGCCAACGGCGACCGCATCCAGTTCCGCTCACCCGACCGTGCGCTCGGCGTCGTGAATGGCGAATTTGCGACGGTCGTCGCAATCGACGACCAAAGGGCTGCGCTGCGGATGGACGACGGGCGCGAAGTCAAAGCTGCCGTAAGGCGACTCCGCCACGTCGACTACGGTTACGCCTCGACTTCGCATTCCAGCCAGGGCGCGACTGTCGACCGCGTCATCGTCAATATCGATACCGTTCGCTCGGCTGAACTCGTGAACCGCAAGCAGTTTTACGTCTCGATCAGCCGCGCGCGGCACAGGGTCACCATCTATACCGACGACAGCTCCGCCCTCCGGCACGCGGTCGGCCGCACCCGTGAAAAGTCGATTGCCCTGGAACGCCTCAACCTAAATGTCGGACGAGATTTTAAGGTGGTTCCAGAACCGCGGCGCCAGAACATCACGCCTGCCCGCGGCATCAGAAGGTAACTGGTCTTGCCGAACAGTGCTGTCGAATCACTTCCTTCATCGGCGC
>JBAWCX010000300.1:0-1857 GCA_049590495.1 Binatus sp. (SeqCode) | reverse complement strand
GATCTCGCGACGCATCGGCACCGCGAAGGCGCAGGTCGGCATATTGCAGTTGGCGACCGTCAAACCGCAACCGCATTGGCAGGTCAACCCCTCATAAACCTGCGCGGTTGTTGCGGTTTCCGACGCGAACGTTTCACGTGAAACGTTTTTCAGTTCAGGAGAAAGAAAAACGAATATCGCTAGGAGGAATACGACCGATGATGCGAATACTAGTTGCGCGCGCACGCTTCAATCACCTCCCGGCGCGACGACGTCGGCGAGTTCGCGCGGGTCGGTGGATGAGCGGCTGAGCACGGTCGCGATCGCGGCGCGCTCGCGCACATTCGGCCACATTATGACAACTGTGCCGAGCACCATCATCAGCCCGCCCGCCCATAGCCAGAAGACCAGCGGCGTCAGGAATACTTCGAAGGTCGCGGTCTGGCCGCTGTCGTCGATTCCGGCGAGCACGACGTAGAGGTCGTTCAGGGGCGTCGAGCGGATTGCGACTTTGGTCGCGGGCTGCTGCGGGCGTTTGAAGAACAGCTTGGCCGGCGCCATCGTGGTGATCTCGCGGCCGTCGGGGCGCAGCACTTCGACGAGTGCGGTCGCGCTATCGAGATGAGGCGTGTCGGTCTCGTCCAGACCCTGGAAGCGCAGAGTGTACGAGCCGATCGTGAAGCTGTCGCCGGGATGCACGCTCTTTTTCACTTCGGTGCGGAAGAACGACGAGCCGACGATTCCGACGAACGCGACGATCACGCCGACGTGGATGATATAGCCGCCGTAGCGGCGGTTGTTCTTCGCGACGAGATTGACGAAAGCCTTGGCGCGCGGCTCGGAGACCATGTGGCGGCGCGCGTTCACGCCGCGGCGAAACTCGACGAGCACAGTGCCGAGCACGAACGCGGCGAGTGAGAAGGCGGTCAGCACGTACCATTGCCGAATGCCGGCAACGGCCGCGACGATACCGGTTGCGACTCCTATCGCGACGGGCGCGGTGAAGCTGCGCACGAGATTGTCAGCCGTCGTGCGCCGCCATGCGATCAACGGCCCAATCCCCATCAGGAACACCAGGCCGAGCGCCAGCGGTCCGTTGACGCGATTGAAGAACGGCGGTCCGACGGTAATCTTCACGCCGCGCACCGCCTCCGACAGCACCGGAAAGATGGTGCCCCAGAAAACCGCGAACGCGATACCGACCAACATCAGGTTGTTGAACAGGAACGCCGCCTCGCGCGACAGGTACGACTCGAACTCGGCCGGACTGCGCAATTGCTTCGAGCGGAAGATCAAAAGCGCGCTGTAGGCGAGCGTCACCACGATCAGAAAGCTCAGGAAGTATGGACCGAGGCCGGACTGCGTGAACGAATGTACCGACGAGATGACGCCGCTGCGTGTGATGAACGTGCCGAACAGCGTGAGCCCGAATGCGAGCCCGATCAGCGACAGGTTCCAGACTTTCAGCATGTCCTTGCGTTCCTGGATCATCACCGAATGCAGGTACGCCGTCATCACGAGCCACGGCATGAAGGCGGCGTTCTCGACCGGGTCCCATGCCCAGTAACCGCCCCATCCGAGCACCTCGTAGGCCCATCGCGCGCCGAACATGTTGCCGAGCGTGAGAAAGAACCACGAAAAAATCGCCCAGCGGCGCGTCGAGCGAATCCATCCGTCGTCGAGCTTGCCCGTTATCAGCGCGGCTGCCCCGAATGCGAACGGCACAGTCGCGCTGACGTAGCCGGTATAGAGCGACGGCGGATGTATCGCCATCCAGTAGTTCTGCAGCAGTGGATTCAGGTCGGAGCCTTCGGCGGGAGCCGTCGCGAGCAGATCGAACGGACGCGTCACGAAATTCAGCATCAACAGAAAGAAAAT
>JBAWCX010000299.1:0-3388 GCA_049590495.1 Binatus sp. (SeqCode) | reverse complement strand
CTTTATTTAATGTGAAACCCGCGGTGGGTTTCACACTTCCTTCGGCAGGGGTGACCCCTGCACCCAGTACTAAGAGAATCGGCACCGCCGCGGGATGCGGGACTTCGTCCCTGTTAGAACTGGTTTGTCAGAATGCGGGGACTGCCACCTGTGCGCGGCTGCGGCGGCGACGATGGCTGAGATGCTTGTTGCGCGGCGTGATCTTGAGCCGCAGATGAGGCGTCGCGGCGCGCGTCTCGATGTTGCGCTGAAGTTCATGCTTCCACGCCATCATTCGCCGCCGCAGGAGGCTCGAATTGATCCCGAGCGCATCGCATACGGTATCGAAGCTGAAAGCGTGACGGCACTTTGCGCTAGCCGTTATCCATCGCTCGGCATCGATGAAAAGCAGGCGCTTGCGCGTATTCCGAGACAGGACGCCTTGTTGATAGACGTTGATCGCGTCGGCCAGCAACGCAAGCATCAGGCGCTGTTCGCCGGTCAGGCGATGGCCACCGGAAACGTCAAAGTATTGACTGGGGAGAATCTGGTTCAGGCCGACGAAACGCTCGACTGCGGTATCGGAACTCAGTTGGAAGCCTTCAGACATCTGTAGAATCCGCCGGGAAGTCAGATCGACCGCGATCAGACGGTTCCCATGCGCTCTCTTAACCATCGACTGGAGCCATTGGTTCCCGGACGCGGTAGCGTTGAATCGGCTATCTACAGATACGGACTGGGAAAGCGCCCGGACTATTCCCGAGACGCGGTTGAGGCGGATAGCGCTGGCCGGTATGCGGTTGCGGGGTCAGGTCGAGAGCTGATGGACGAGCTCTAGGAGGGACGGGTCCAGCGGACGGCGACGATTCGCCACCTCGCCCAGCGGGACGCGAACGATTGCGCCCCGCTCTTCGCCAATCAGCGACGGACCGGCACCGTCGAGGATGGCCTTGACGGCGCCCGCGCCCATCCTGCTCGCCAGCAGCCGGTCTCTGGCCGTCGGCGCTCCTCCGCGCTGCACGTGGCCGAGCACTACTACGCGCGCTTGCATCCCCAGCCTGGCAGTGAGGGCCTCCGCAACCGGGATGACGCCGCCCGTGCGCGGTCCTTCCGAGACCACGACGATTGTCGAGCGCTTGCCGCGTCGATGGCTGTCCTCGACGCGATCGCAGATGTCGTCGAGGCTGAACGGGATTTCCGGCACGATGACGGCCTCGGCACCCCCGCCGAGCGCGACTGCGATTGCGATGAAGCCCGAGTCGCGCCCCATCACCTCGACGCAAAAGACCCGTTCGTAGGCGAATGCGGTGTCGCGGATGCGGTCGATGGCCTCGAGCGCGGTGTTGACTGCGGTATCGAAGCCGATCGAGTAGTCCGTGCCGGGGATGTCGTTGTCGATCGACGCCGGGATGACGAACACCGGAACTCCCGTCTCGGTGCCGAACAGCGTCGCACCAATCATCGAGCCCTCACCACCGACGACGATGAGCGCCTCGATCTGGTGACGTTTCAGGTTGCGGGCCGCCAGCCCGCGAGCGGCCGGGGTGCGGAACTCCGGCGAGCGCGAGGTCTCCAGGAAGGTGCCGCCGCGCTGAATCATGTTGGCGACGGAGCGTCCGTCGAGCGGCTCGGCCAGGTCGCGGATGAGGCCCTCGTAGCCGCGCCTGAAGCCGATCACCTCAACTCCGGCGACGGCCGCGCTGCGCACCACGGCGCGAATGGCGGCGTTCATGCCGGGAGCGTCGCCGCCGGCGGTAAGAATTGCGATTCGGCGCGGTCGCGAGGCTGTCAATTCGGGAGATTCGTTGTCGCCGTTGTCCATGGAGAATCGGAACGAAGAACCGCTCCACTATCGAATCTAACTACAGGGACGAGTTGAACCAACCTCGGGTTACGGGGGGCCAGGAAGTGAGAGGTGATGCGGGTTAACCTATCCCCTACCCATGTGGGAAGGGGCACTGGTCAGGGCAAGCGCGAGGCTTGCAGGCGTTCGAGCGCGGCGCGGGCCTCTTCGGACGCGTCGCTGACGGTGGGGCCGGTGTGATCGGCCGCCCTTCTGTAATACTTCACGGCGGCGACTTTGTTGCCGAGCGCCTCGTAGCTGCGCGCCACGTTGACCTCGGCTCGGTCATCGTTGGGACACGCCGCGAGCGCATCCTGGTAGTATCCGAGCGCTTTGGAGAAGTCGCCGGCGGAAAATCGTGCGCCGCCGCGCTGGCTCGCGGCCGCCTCGACGCCCGTGTCGCAGCCGCCCCGTGAGGACGTCGCGACACCCGGCGTATAGCCCTGATTCTGACTGGCCTTGATGGCCTCGATCTCCTGTTGCTGCCGCTCGAGCTGGTCCTGTTGCTGCTGAACCAACTTCTGGGTCTCTGCCTGCTGATCGCCCCCGCATCCCGCGCCAATGAGCGTGAGGATGCCGAGCGCGATACCGAGCAGGATTCGCCTTGCCAGGATTGTCAAGGACCCTGAAATTACACCGGTGCACGATTTATGTCGCATCGCCACCAATACTGGCGAAAAGCCGCGCGGTGTCAATGCCGACCCGCCAAGCTTCAGCTACCAAATCACGCCCCGACTTACGCGGATTTAATGCAGGCCGCCCGAAGCGCTGATCCTCTCGCCCGTCAGCCATGCCGCGTCGTCCGATGCGAGAAACACCACCACTGGCGCAATTTCCTTGGGCTGGCCGAATCGCGCGCCGAGCGGAGTAACCGCGGCGCCGGCATCTCCGTCCGCGCTGCCGACAAAGCCACTGTCACGATTGCCCTCGGTGTCTACCAGGCCAGGCGCGACCGTATTAACCCTGATATGTCGAGGCCCCAACTCCTTCGCGAGCGCCATCGTGAGCGTATCGATTGCGCCCTTGCTCGCGGCGTAGAGAGAGGACTTCGGCACCGGATTTTCGCTCGCGATCGAGCTGATATTGATAATGCTTCCGCCGCTGCGCGGAAAATACTTGAGCGCTTCCTGAGTCGCAAGAATCGTCCCGAGCACGTTGATGTCGAAGTGGCGATGGAACTCTTTCTCGGTAATCTCCTCGACCGACCCGAACTTGAACACACCGGCGTTGTTCACCAGCACGTCGACGGAACCGAGGCTTTTCTGCGTTTCCTCGAACAGCCGTTTCACATCGCCAGCCTGGGAGACGTCGCCGCGAATTGCAATCGCCTTGCCGCCGCCGCTGGTGATTTCCGAGACAACGCGATCCGCTCCTTCCTTGCCTGAAGAGTAGTTCACTACGACCGCTGCCCCTGCTTCCGCCAATGCTTTCGCGACCGCCGCTCCTATTCCCTTGGACGCGCCGGTAACGATTGCCACTTTGCCTATCAACTTACTCATCTCGATTTCCTCTCTAGGGCGCCGATGAAATCGGCAAGTTCAGGTCTTCAATGTTTCTGTTCTTTGC
>JBAWCX010000298.1:0-25595 GCA_049590495.1 Binatus sp. (SeqCode) | reverse complement strand
GGATCGTGCCCGGACTGATCGATCCGCACGTACATTTGCGCGACCCTGGTTTCCCCGAGAAAGAAACTATCTCGTCCGGGTTGCGGGCCGCCGCGGCCGGCGGTTTCACGACTGTGGCGGCGATGGCGAACACGTCTCCCGTCAACGACAGGCCCGCGACGACGCACTACATGCTCGAGCGCGCTCGCGAAGCGCACTCGGCGCGGCTCGTGCCGGTGTCGGCGGTCACGCAGGGGCTGCGCGGTATCGAGTTGGTGGATTTCGCCGCGATGCTTGAAGCTGGCGCGCGATTGTTCTCTGACGACGGGATTCCAATCGACGATGCGATGGTGCTGTCGCGCGCGTTGGATGAAACCAGGCGGCTCGGCTATGCGATTGCGCTGCATGAAGAGGATCGCGCGCTGTCGTGCGAGGGAGCGTTGAACGCCGGCGCGGTATCCGAGCATCTGGGCGTCAGCGGCTATCCGGATTCAGCGGAATCGCGACGTGTGCGCCGCGACCTCGCACTCGCGATCGGTTCCGGCGGGGCGGTTCATGTGTGCCACGTGTCGACTGCCGAGTCACTCGAACTGATTCGCGCCGCGCGGCGGAATGGCGCGCACGTTACTTGCGAAGTGACGCCGCATCACTTCACCTTGGACGAAAGTGCGGCGATGATCTGGGGAACGAACGCGAAGATGAATCCTCCGCTGCGAAGTCACGGCGACGTCGAAGACCTGCTCGCTGCGATTCGCGACGGCACTATCGACATGATCGCGACCGACCACGCTCCGCACGATCCGAAGTCGAAGCGAATGGAGCAACTCGGCGCCTATTTCGGTCCGGGGCATCCGGCGCCGCATCTTGATCACGACAGCGCCGAGGAATTCGCTCATGCGGCGAATGGAGTCGTCGGCCTCGAGACCGCGCTCGGGCTCGCGCTTCAGTTGGTGCATCGATCGTTGATTGAACCGGCACGGCTGGTTGAAATGATGTCGGTCAATCCGGCCGCGTTGTTGCGGCTGGAGGCGGGGACGCTGGCGGAGGGCGCGGTGGCGGACATCACGGTGATCGATCCCAATCTCGACTGGACCGTTGCGCCGGAAAAATTCCTGTCAAAGAGCCGCAACACTCCGTTCGCAGGGATGCGGCTGAAGGGCAGGGCGATGCTGACTATTGTCGCGGGTGAAATCGTTTACGACCGGAGGAAGGCGTAGCGGATCGATGAGCAAGGGACGCGAAGCGATACTGGCGCTGGCCGACGGGCGAATTTTTCGCGGCCGCGCATTCGGCGCGGTGGGCGAGGCCGTGGGCGAAGCGGTTTTCAACACCGCGATGACCGGCTACCAGGAAGTGCTGACCGACCCGTCGTACCGAGGCCAGCTGGTCTGCATGACTTATCCGGAAATCGGCAACGTCGGAATCAACGCCGAGGACGCGGAGTCGCGGCGCGTGTACGTCGAGGGTTTCATCGTCAAGGAATATTGGGAGCGCCCGTCGAACTGGCGCTCTGAGATGCCGCTGGGAAAGTATTTGGAAGAGGCGGGCGTGGTCGGTATCGAGGGTATCGACACGCGCGCGCTGGTGCGTCATCTGCGGACGCGTGGCGCGCAGGAAGCGGTGATCTCGAGCGTCGATCTCAATCCCGATTCTCTGGTGCGCAAGGCCAAGGCGTCGCCGGGATTAGTCGGCCGCGATCTCGTGAAAGAGGTTACGTCCGCCGAACCGTACGATTGGGACTTCGGCGACTGGAAATTGGGAAGCGGGCACCTCCGCGTGAGTCATGACGCGACGCGCGACGCGCCGATGATTGTCGCGCTCGACTATGGAATCAAGCTGAACATTCTGCGGCGGCTGGTCGCGACCGGCTTTCGCGTCAAGGTGATCCCCGCAACCTCGAGCGCGGAGCAGATACTCGCGCACAACCCCGACGGGATTTTTCTGTCGAACGGACCCGGCGACCCGGCGGCGCTGCCGTATGCTTACAGAGCCATCGCGGGCGTTTTGGGCAAGAAGCCGGTGTTCGGCATTTGTTTGGGACATCAGCTGTTGGGATTGGCGTTGGGCGGCAAGACCTACAAGCTCGACTTCGGCCATCATGGCGCAAATCATCCGGTGATGGATTTGCGGACGCGGCGCGTCGAGATCACGGCGCAGAACCACGGGTTCGCGGTCAACGACGAGTCGTTGAAGGGACGCGCGATACTTTCGCATCTGAATTTGAACGACAACACCGTCGAAGGACTGCAGGGGACCGGAGTGCCTTTTTTCTCCGTGCAGTACCATCCGGAGGCGTCGCCCGGGCCGCACGATTCGGGCTATCTGTTCGCGCGATTTCGGAAACTGGTTGAAACGTTCCCGCGTTACGGCGCGGAAGCGCTGGAGCGAATCATCGCGGCCGAGGCATCGGCGCGATCATAAATTCAATGAGCTGGGATTCATAAGTTGCCGCTTCGTAAAGATCTGAAATCGGTGTTGCTGATCGGCTCGGGGCCGATCGTTATCGGGCAGGCGTGCGAGTTCGATTACTCGGGCACGCAGGCGGTCAAGGCGCTGCGCGAGGAAGGGCTGCGCCTGATTCTCGTCAATTCGAATCCGGCGACGATAATGACCGATCCGGAACTGGCTGATCGCACATATATAGAGCCGATGACGGTCGCGGTGCTGACCAAGATTATCGAGCGCGAGCGGCCGGACGCTCTGCTGCCGACGGTCGGCGGGCAAACCGCGCTGAACCTGGCGATTGAGCTGGCGGAGGCGGGCGTACTCGATCGGTTCAAATGCGAACTTATCGGCGCGAAGCTCGAAGCGATCAAGAAGGCCGAGGACCGCGACCTGTTCAAGCAAGCGATGGTGAAAATCGGGCTCGAGGTGCCGCGTTCCGCGATTGCGCGTTCGGCGGCAGACGCCGAGCGGGTGCTGGGGGAGTTGGGCTTGCCGGTGATCATCCGGCCGTCGCGCACGCTGGGCGGAACGGGCGGCTCGATCGCGCGCGAACTCGGCGATTATCGCGCCAAGGTCGCGTATGGGCTCGAACAATCGCCGAGCCACGAAGTGCTGATCGAGCAATCGGTGGAAGGATGGAAGGAATTCGAGCTCGAGGTGATGCGTGATACTGCGGACAACGTCGTGATCATCTGCTCGATCGAAAACCTGGATCCGATGGGCGTGCATACGGGCGATTCGATAACCGTCGCGCCCGCGCAGACGCTGACCGACAAGGAATACCAGATCATGCGCGACGCGGCGATTCGGATCATCCGCGAAATCGGCGTCGACACGGGCGGATCGAATATCCAGTTTGCGATCGAGCCGGCGACGGGACGGATGGTGGTGATCGAGATGAATCCGCGCGTGTCGCGGAGCTCGGCGCTGGCGTCGAAGGCGACGGGCTTTCCGATCGCCAAGATTGCCGCGCGGCTGGCGGTGGGCTACCGGCTCGACGAGATTCCCAACGACATCACGCGCATGACGCCGTCATGCTTCGAGCCGACGATCGACTACGTGGTCACCAAGATTCCGCGATTCGCGTTCGAGAAGTTTCGCGGCGCGGCCGACGAGCTGGGGCCGCAGATGAAGTCGGTCGGCGAGGCGATGGCGATTGGGCGGACCTTCAAGGAGTCGCTGCAAAAGGCGCTGCGCTCGCTGGAAATCGGATCGCACGGGTTGGAGAGCGGGCTCTCGGAGCCACCGAGCGCGCAGGCGGCGGCGCAAATTCGCGCGCAAGTCGCGACCGCAAGCAGTCATCGGTTGTACCATCTGGCGGACGCGCTGCGCCTCGGAATCACGCGCGCGGAAGTCTACGAGCTGAGCAAGATCGATCCGTGGTTTATCGATGCCGTCGCGGAGCTGGTGGCGGAGGAAGAGCGCGTCGCGCGCGAACCGCTCGGCGCAGCGTACTTCCGGGAGTTCAAGCCGATGGGATTTTCCGATCGGCGAATCGCGGATCTGCGCGGAATGGACGAAGCGGCGGTGGCGTCGGCGCGGCGCGATGCGGGAGTGAACCCGGTTTTCAAATCGGTGGACACCTGCGGTGCGGAATTCGAGGCGTTCACGCCGTATCTGTATTCGACATTCGAGGGCGAGGATGAGGCGCCGCCGACCGCGCGCAAGAAAGTGATCATCCTGGGCGGCGGGCCGAACCGGATAGGGCAGGGGATCGAGTTCGACTACTGCTGCGTGCACGCGAGCATCGCGCTCAAGGACGCCGGCTTCGAAACGATCATGGTGAACTGCAATCCCGAAACGGTCTCGACCGACTACGACATTTCGGATCGCCTGTACTTCGAGCCGCTGACGTTCGAGGACGTGATGGCGATTGCGGAGCGCGAGCGGCCGGTCGGAGTGATCGTGCAGTTCGGCGGGCAGACGCCGCTCAAGCTCGCGGTGCCGCTGGCGCGCGCGGGCGTACCAATTCTGGGGACGACGCCGGATGCGATCGATCGCGCGGAGGATCGCGAGCGATTCAACGCGATGGTCGCGCGGCTGGGACTGAGGCAGCCCGAGGGTGTGCTGGCACGCGGGCTCGACGATGCAGTCGCGGGCGCGTCGAAGGTCGGATATCCGGTGCTGATTCGGCCGTCGTACGTACTGGGCGGTCGTGCGATGGAAGTTATTCCGAACGAAGAAGAACTGCGCCGATACGTGACGCAGGCTCTGCAAGCCTCCGAGCGTCATCCGCTGTTGATCGATCGCTACCTGCAAGGCGCGATCGAAGTCGACGTGGACGCGATTGCCGACGGCGAGACGGTCGTGGTCGGCGGAATAATGGAGCACGTCGAGCATGCGGGTATTCATTCTGGAGACAGCGCGTGCGCGATTCCGCCGACGACGCTGAGCGCCGAAATCCAGCGAGAGCTGATCGCGCAGACCAGGATGCTGGCGCGCGAACTCGGCGTGATTGGGCTGATCAATATTCAGTACGCGATTTACGGCGGCGAGGTTTATATCCTGGAAGTGAATCCGCGCGCGTCGCGCACGATTCCATTCGTAAGCAAGGCGATTGGCGTGCCACTGGCGAAGTACGCGGCGCTGGTGATGGCGGGAAAGAAGCTCAGCGAGATTGGATTCACGACCGAACGGGTGCCGTCGCACGTCGCGGTCAAGGAGTCGGTGTTTCCGTTCGGGCGATTCCCGGGCGTCGATACGATTCTGGGGCCCGAGATGAAATCGACCGGCGAGGTGATGGGAATCGACAGGACGTTCGCGATGGCGTTCGCCAAGGCGTCGCTGGCGGCGTCGTCGAATCTGCCGGACGCCGGCCTGGTGTTTATCAGCGTGCGCGACGAGGACAAGCGATATCTCGAGCCGATCGCGCGCGGGCTGGTTGCGATGGGATTCGAACTGATCGCGACGCGCGGGACCGCGAATCACATTCGGAATCTCGGGCTCACGTGCGAAAGCGTCAACAAGGTGCTCGAAGGCAGCCCGCATATTGTGGATGCGATGAAGGATGGGCGGGTGGCGATGGTCGTCAACACGCCGGACGCGAGCGGCACCAGGGATTCGTTTTCGATTCGGCGCACCGCGCTGGAATTGCGGCTGCCGTATTTCACGACGATGGCGGGGGCGAAGGCCGCAGTCGAGGGGATTTTCGCGCTGAAGCATGAGACGTTCGAGGTGCGCGCGCTGCAGGATTACCATCGGGGGTGAGAGGACGAGGGCGATAAAATCACTTAATTGAATGTGAAACCCGCGGTGGTTTTCACGCTTCCTTCGGCAGGGGTGACCCCTGCACCCGATGCTAATAGAAGATGCGGGACTTCGTCCCTGTTAGAAGAGTTAGGAGAGAAGGCGCTGGGGAATTTACCTCGCCCATCACCGCAGCTAAGTCGTAGATGAACCCGGAACCCTCACCTGACCTCTCCCGTAAAATAATAACGGGCGAGGGATCCGAAAGAAGCGGGATTCGGCTTGAGACTCCGGTCGCTGCGATGCCCGGTATCGGGCCTAAGCGGGCGGCGGCTCTGGAAGCGCGCGGGATCGTTTCGGCTGGCGACCTGCTATTCCATCTGCCGGTGCGCTACCAGGACTGGCGCGAGCGCACGCCGGCTGAAGGACTGCGCGTTGGGAACGTCGTCGTTGTCGAAGGCGACCTTGGCAAGATTTCCGAGCGGCCGATGCGCGGTTCGCGGTGGCGGAGGCTCGCGTCGGGATGGCTTAACGTCGGCGGTCGGCAAATTCGGGTCGTGTGGTTCAACCTGCCCGCGTATATGCGCGGCTATCTTCCGGGCGGCGAGCGCGTGCTGGTCCGCGGCCGAGTCGCGGCGGGCGCTGACGGCGGAATCGAAATTGTGCAACCGGAGCTGCATGCGCTTTCGGACGGTGAGCCGAAGGCGATCCGTGCGGTTTATCGCTTGCCGTCGATCGTCGGGCAACGTCTGTTCGCAAGCCTAGTAGCGCGCGCGCTCGCCGACGCGGGCGGGTTGATTCACGGAGCGGTCCCGGAGGAGTTGCGAGGTGCGCTGCCGTCGGTTCGCGAGGCGCTAAGCTATCTTCACGATCCGCCGCCCGACGCCGACTTTGATGCACTGGCGAACGGCGAGTCGCGCGGCCATCTGGCGCTCGCATTCGACGAACTGTTCGCATTCGAGCTGGCACTTTCAATCGAACGTATCCGCAGCGCGCGCCGCACCGGTGTAGCGCTCGATGGCTCTCGAAGCCTGAGTGCGAAGATGATTGAGGGGCTGCCGTTTGCGCTGACCGGACCGCAGTCGCGCGCGATAGAGGAAATTGGCGCCGACCTTGCGCGGTCGAATCAGATGAATCGGATGCTGATGGGCGACGTCGGCAGCGGCAAGACGATTGTGGCGTTCTGGGCGATGATACGCGCGATCGAATGCGGGCATCAGGCGGCGATGATGGCGCCGACGGAACTGCTCGCTGAGCAGCACTACCGAGCATTCGCGCGCGTGTGCGGACGGCTGAACATTAGGAGCGCGCTGTTGACGGGAAGCGTGACAGGCGCCGCGCGCAACAGGATTTTACGGGAGCTCGCGAGCGGCGAAATCTGCGCAATGTTCGGAACGCAGGCGCTGATACAGGAACGGGTGCGGATGCGCGACCTCGCGCTCGGTGTGATCGACGAGCAGCATCGATTCGGTGTTTTCGATCGCGCGAAGATGAAAGCGATCGGGCCGAAGGCGAACCTGTTGATGATGACAGCGACGCCGATTCCGCGAAGCCTGGCGATGAGCCTGTTCGCGAATCTCGACGTGTCGTTTCTCGACGAGCTGCCGGCGGGGCGAACGCCGATCGCGACCGAGATTTACAGCGAGGACGAAATCGCGCGGGTGCATGAGAGTCTGCGCGCCGAGATCGACGGCGGCGGGCGCGCGTACTACATCGTGCCGTTTATCGAGGGCGAAGAAGACGAAGCGAAGTCGGTGTCCGCAACAGCGGCGCGGCTAAAGAAGGGGCCATTGCGCGGAGCGAAAATCGGCACGATGCACGGCAGGATGGGAGCGGCGGAAAAAGATCGCGCGATGCGAGAATTTCGCGATGGCGCGATCGACATCCTCGTGTGCACTACCGTGGTGGAAGTAGGAATCGACGTGCCGGAGGCGACAATAATCGTGGTGGTCGCGGCGGAACACTACGGCCTCGCGCAATTGCATCAGCTGCGCGGCAGGGTAGGGCGCGGCGAGAAGGCGTCGCGCTGTTGCATCGTGGCGTCGAGCGACGCGGACGAGGCGGCGTTGGAGCGGCTGGCAATCATGCGCGAGTGCTCGACGGGCGCCGCGATCGCGGATGCCGACCTGAGGCTGCGAGGTCCGGGCGATTTGCTCGGCGCGCGACAGACCGGGGCGCTGCCGCTGCGCTTCGTACATCTGATTCGAGACCATCGCACGATCGAACGCGCGCGCAAGCTGGCTGACGGGTGGATCGCCCGCGACCCGTCGTTGGCGAACGAGGAGTCGGCAGGCGCGCGCGCCGCGGTGAGGAAGATGCTGGCGCTCGGTTTCAGTCTCGGCGACGTAGGGTAGGGCGCAAACCCGGTGAGCCAAGCGGCGGAGAGTCGTGCGCAGGAGTCTCGCGCGATAGGTCTTCAAGGTCTGTTAAGTCTGGCGGGCTACCTCGCATTGTCGGTCTTGTTCTTTGGACGCGCGTTGTTCCAAGGACTCTCATCCTTTGTGCTCGGCAAAGCTGTTGATTCGACGATCTTCATATGGTCGCTGGTGTGGTGGCCTCACGCAGTAGCCGCTGGCGTCAATCCATTCATCACGAAAGCTGTTTGGGCGCCGCTCGGCTACAACCTCGCATGGTCGACGGCAATCCCGCTTGCGAGTTTCGTAGCATATCCACTTACCGCTTCGCTGGGACCTGTGGCATCCTACAACCTTTGTGTGTTGTTATGCCCAGCGCTCGCCGCGTGGAGCGCATTTCTGCTTTGCCGATACATATCGGCTAGTTACTGGCCAGCGTTACTAGGTGGATACCTGTTCGGTTTCTCGCCATATATGCTTCACCACGTAGCAATCGGGCACTTACACCTACTGTTCATATTTCCGATCCCGCTCGCGGTGTACGTCGTATTACTTAGGCTCGACGGGCGCATAAAGGAGATGACCTTCAGCGGTTTCCTTGCGGCGATACTCATTACTCAATTCCTGCTCGCTACTGAGACCTTTGCCACTCTCGTGGTATTTGGAGCCATCAATATCCTGGTCTTCTATATGTTCGCGGAGCACGAGTTGAGAGAACGCATCGCGGGCCTGATCAAACCTATCGCGATCAGTCTGGCACTTGTCGTGGTCCTGCTGGCGCCGTACTTTTACTACATCTTCGCTCCTGGCTTCCCTGACAAACCGGTGAACTCGCCGACCGCCTTCTCTGTGGATTTCCTGAACTTCTTCATTCCTACACCGACTCTTCTGATTGGCGCCAACCACTTGCTCGTCAAGGTGTCCAACACTTTTACAAAGGGTCATGAAGAGCCGACCGGGTACTTGAGCCTGCCCCTTCTGGGCGTCTTGATTTGGTTTGGTTATCGACGATGGGACGATCTGGCTGGCAACGCGCTGGTCGTGTTTGTGAGCGTCACGTGTGTGCTGGCGATAGGTCCTCGACTGCATTTCGCAGGACACGTGGGGCCGGGGATGCCGTGGAAGCTAGCCACTCATCTTCCGCTTGTGAACAGCGCGCTTCCGTCGCGGTTCATGATCTATGCATTTCTAGCGTTGGCTGTGGTTGTGTCCTTGCTTATGAATGGGCGGGATATACCAGCATCCTGGAAGTATGCGGCTGCCGCTTCGATTGTTCTGTTTTCGTTACCTAACCTGTCGAGCGAGTATTGGGTCAAGGCAAACGAGTCTCCGGAGTTCTTCACTACCGACATATTCAAACAATACGTGAGACCTAACGAAAATGTTGTGGTACTGCCCTATGGAGTGACTGGGTACTCGATGCTTTGGCAGGCTGAGACGGATATGTACTATCGGATGGCCGGTGGTTACGTATCGGTCAGTCCGCCAGATGCTTTTCTCGCGTGGCCGATTACCAATTATTTTCTTCATAAAGATGCTATCCCGGATGCGGAAGAACAGTTGAAGGCCTTTCTCGCAACTCATGACGTGCACACTGTCCTGATCACTGAACACGTCACTGAACAAGTATGGCCTTTGTGGAAGCCGCTGTTAGATAGCCTCGGTACTAGTCCGCAAAATGCCGGCGGCGTGTACATATATCGGGTTCCGGAGGAGGTATTGGATCCCTACCGGACGCTTACTGCAACCGAGATGGAAACGCGGTTCGATACCGCCCGATTCGATGCGCTTGTGAGCGCTGCGCAACAATACCTGCTAACCGGAGGCGAACTCTCAAAGATCACGCCTTACGAGCTTCAGTCGCATGGCTTGCTGCCCGCCGGGTGGGTCAGCGATCGCGACATTAGGACTCGAAATGGACTCTACGTTGGACCCGCCTACGACGATGGGATGTCTGTCGGCGTCACTGGCTCCTATGAGGCCCTGAAACCGACCATCGAGCGCTACCGCAACTTCGCCAGAGAGATCTATTTTCCTTATCCCGGCAAACTTGTAGAGCCGCCGCGAGGAAACACGTTCATGCGGCTGCTGGTTATGGATTTCAGTCGCGACGGTCTCGCGAAGGCTGCGGAAGCGGCGAAGCATCATTGAACCAATGATGCCGCCGAGGGCTCGATGCGAGTGCGGACGCCGCCGGTGTCGATCGTGCTCGCGTTCCAGATTGCAGGCGCGAGAGTGTCGAAGTAGTCCGCGCCCTGTCCGATAACGACCAGCACCGCGTTCGAGCGCGTATCGATGCGATGCGGGGTGGAGTCGCCGAGCAGGCGGTCGAGCAAAGTCTGATAGACGACGGTAAAGTGGCTGGCGGTCTGCTGGTCGCTGAACGCGAGCATCCAGATCACGTTCACGTCGCGGCTCTGCTGGAGAATGATCATGCTGTCGGCGGTCCATCGCGAGGCGAGTGCGACTTCGTTGGATTGCTTGCCGAGATTGCGCTCGAGAATCACGCGCAGCAACAGCTCGCCGTAGGTGTCGACGTCGGCTTTTTTCCAGCCGCTCATGATTTGCTCGTAGCCGGCTAGCTCGATGCGCGGCGCGGGCGCGGGGCTGTCGAAGTATAACGAGGGATGGAGAACCTGGTGGGTCGACTGCGGGGGGTTGCGATAGAGCGCGTCGACGGCGGTCCATCCACCGCGGCGATAAGCCTCGGCGACGAAGCGGACGCCGTCGGAATATTGGAACACCAGTTGAGCGCTAAGCCCCTCGGGCGTATTGGGCGCTTCGGCTGACAGAGCCTGCGGGAGTTTCTTGAGACTGTCGGCGAGCGCGTCGGTGACGCTGTCGTCCATGCGGCCGGCGGCGTAGGCGAAGCCCGCAATGGTCGCATCGCCCTCGGCCACGGACTTGAGGGCCAGCGCGCGATCGTCGTCGTCCTTGACCTTGTCGAGGCCCGACTCGAGATCGAAATTCTGATCCTGCAGCGCATGCGTCAGTTCATGCGCCAGCAGCATCTCGCCGACTACGTCACGCTGAATCATGAACTGCGCGGCGTTGTTCCAGATGCCAAGATCGGCGCCGCCCTTGACGAGAACCATTTCCTTGCCGTGCGGATCGTAAAAGCCGGCGACCTGGCTCTTGAGCAGCTTTAGCGACGCGGCCTTGAGATCGATGCCGGCGGGAAAGAGACCGGTGACCGCACCGGCGACGGCGTCGACCTCGAACTGGTTGTCGGTGTAGTCGCGCATCAGGTCGGCCTTCATCATGGCCTCGGCTTCGTCCGGGGTCTTGACGATGATCGGGACCGGCTGCTTGAAGCGAAGCTGGCGGAAGTCCTGGATGCCGGCCCGGACTGTTGCGGATTCCTGCGAATTGACCCGGTCGCCCCTGACCAGCGAGTAGGCGCATCCCCAGACAACGATCAGGGCGATGACAGTGGAGATCGGCCACCAGAGCCGTCGGGAGAAGTGGGTGGCTCGGCTACTCATTCGGTGACGATCGCAACTGGCAATCCAAAACGGGCGGAGTCGGAAGCGCGCGCCTCGGCCGCGGTGCGCGTCGCGAACGCACCCATGCGTACACGGTAATAGCGATGACTGTCAGCATCAAGGACGTCGACGACGTGGACATCAGGATAGGAGGAGGCCAACCGGCCGCGCACCTGCTCGGCGTTCCGATGATCCGAAAATGAACCGACCTGGACCCAGTAGCGCAGCGGCGCGCCGACGTCGCGAGTGCCGGCAGGCTTGCTGATGAGTGAGATGCGAACGTGCGCGGTGCCCTGATCGAGCATCCCGATCATGCGCGCGGCCTTGTGCGAGAGATCGATCTTGCGGCCCTTCTTGAATGGTCCGCGGTCGGTGATCGTAACTTCGACCGAGCGGCCGTTGTCGAGATTCGTGACCATCACGCGGCTACCCAATGGAAACTCGATGGAAGCGGCGGTGAGGTCCTCCTGACGGTACACTCCGCCGAGCGCGTTTCTGCGACCGTGGAATCCCGGGCCATACCAGGAAGCCATCCCGACGACCTGGGGCGTCGGAGTTGGGTGTGGTGCGGCGAGCAAAGGGGGCGGCGCGGGGGCGGGCGCTGGAGGCTGGGCCGGTTGCGATGTGGCGCACGCGGCGAACAGCGCGCTCATAGCGATCGTCAAAGCGATCTGGCGGATGTGGCCGAAGTTTCGAATGCCGCTCACGTCCAGGAACCCGGTGCTTATTATAGAAAATCCAGGAGCCGCGACATAAGCCCGCAGCATGTTGACCGATGTCGAGCGGGGCGCTTCGGGAGCCGTCGGCGGCATGGTAGCATCTCGGGTGTTGAACGGAACCGCCGAATAATGGCTGCGATGCTGCGGACGAGGCAGGAGCTGGAGGAAATAGAGTCGCGCACCTTGGCGCCGTATGCGATGGCGTCGCGGGCCAGTCGCGGGCGCCGCTTTCCCGAACCCGAGCATCCGATTCGCACCGTCTTTGCGCGCGATCGCGATCGCGTGATTCACTCGGCCGCGTTTCGACGCCTCGAATACAAAACGCAGGTTTTTGTAAATCACGAGGGCGATTACTACCGCACGCGCCTGACGCATACGCTCGAGGCGGCGCAAATCGCGCGCACGGTGGCGCGGGCGCTCGGCCTCAACGAGGAACTTGCGGAGGCGGTCGCACTCGCGCACGACCTGGGGCACACGCCTTTCGGTCACGCCGGCGAGAAAGTGCTCAACGAGCTGATGACGCCGCACGGCGGCTTCGATCATAACGCGCAGAGCTTGCGCACGGTGGACTGGATCGAGATCCGCTATCCGAATTTTCGCGGACTCAATCTGAGTTTCGAGGTGCGCGAGGGAATCGTCAAACATTCGCACTTCCAGGACCGTCCGGCCGCGCAGGAATTCGACGCGAGCACGTACCCATGCCTGGAAGCGCAAATCGTTGACCTGGCGGACGAGATCGCATACCTGGCGCACGACGTCGACGACGGCCTGAAGGCGCAGATGCTCACGGTCGAGGAGCTGAATGCGTCCGCACTGTTCAGAGAGTCGGCAGCGGCGGCGCGCGACGCGTATCCGGCCGCCGAGATGCGCGTGATTCGCTACCAGACCGTCATCAGGATGATCGACGCGATGTCCACCGACCTGATGACCAATCTCGCCGGCGAGCTGGAGCGCAATAAAATTCGCAGCGTCGACGACGTGCGCCGGGCGGGCAGGGCGCTGGCCTGCTTCGGCTCCGCGATGGGTGCGCAGGTCGACGAAGTAAAGCTCGTGATGCGCGATCGGTTGTATCGGCACTACCGCGTCAGCCGCATGACCGAGAAAGCGGGCAGGGTGCTGGCGGCGCTGTTTCAAACCTACATGACCGAGCCGCGCCAGATGCCCGAGCACGTGGTCGCGCGCGCGGAACGCTACAACGAGCCGATTTCGCGCGCGGTGGCCGATTACATTGCCGGGATGACGGACCGCTTCGCACTCGATGAGTACCGGAAACTCTTCGATCCCAATGAGCGCGTCTGACCAACAGACGCCATCGCGGAAGACGCGCGCGCGACGATCGATTGTGATCCGGCGAATCGATCACATCGGAGACCCAGTGGGGCTCGCGTTCCTCGAATCGCCGGAAACCAACGGCGACGCGGTTCTCGACCGCATTCGCGAATACCTGGGCGACAAGCTGAAGCTCGTCAAGGCGGAAGTCTCGCACGGCGAGATAACGGTGGAAGTCGAAACGCGGCGATGGCCCGAGGAAGGTGCGCGGATGGCCGCCGCCGCGCGTGATTTATACGAGAAGGGAGCTCGGCGCTCGGCGCTATTGATGTATCGCGACGCGCTCGACCTCGACCCGCTCAACGCGGAGGCGATTTTGCGCCTTGGCCTGGCGCTTGCCGAGCAGGAAAAATTTGCCGAAGCGTTCGGGGCGCTCAAGCGCGCGCGTGAGTTTGGCGCCGAAGGCGTCGAGTTGCTGATCGCGATGGGCCAATGCGCGGCGGCGTTGCAGCGTGGGCCAAATGCGGTTGCGTACTTCGAGGAAGCCTTGAAGATCGAGCCGCGCAATTTCATCGCGCGCAGAGCGCTGCACGCGCTCGGCCACAAGCCTGCCACGCCCGCAAAGGATTCAGGCGCTGTACGGAGCGGTCGCGATTAGCTAGCCTGTGCGGAATTCGCCGGCTGCATCCGTTTCGATTTGCGCCGGATACAACCACACTGGAAGCGAGGAGCGTTGGAGCATCAATGATTTCAGGCCTTTTTCGATTTCCGGGTACTATTCGTAGTTTACATAATACTTCTTATGCGAAGTTGGACTACGGTAAAAAGATAGCAGCCGTGTGCGCATTGGTTGGCGCGATGGCCTTGTTGTGCGGCGGTAGCGTTGCCCTCGCGCAGAACGCGGCGGTGGGGTCCCCTGCTTCCGGCGCCCCCCCCGTGGCCACGGACCCCGCGCGCGACGCGGCGTTGAAGACTTATTTGCAGAAGCACTTCAAGATTCCCAGTCCCGAGCTGATCAAGCTGGGTCCCGCCTTCAAGACGCCGATTGACGACCTGCTCGCGCGCCAGATTGTCGTCAGCAATGAACAGGGACAGAACATCGCGACCACGATGTTCTTCGACAAAAGTGAGAGCAAGGCGATTATCGGACAGTATCTCGACGTCAGCTCGGAGCCGTGGGGACGGGTCAACATGGGCGCGGTGACCCTGGACGACCGGCCGACGCAGGGACCAGCGAACGCGCCGGTGAGGATCGTCGAGTTTGCCGACTTCGAATGCCCGTTCTGTGCGCATGCGTTCAGCGTGATTGAGACGCTGGTCAACACGACCTACAAGGGCAAGGTGAAGGTAATTTTCAAAGCATACCCGCTGGGCCAGCATCTGTGGGCGTTGAAAGCCGCCGAGGCCGCCGAGTGCGCGCGGCTGCAGAACCCCGCTGCGTTTTGGGACTTCGCGCGTTACTTCTACACGAACCAGGGATCGATCAACGCGAAGAATCTGCCGGACAATGTGGACAAGCTGGCGAAGGCGCAGAAGCTCGACGAGCCTTCGCTGAAGGCGTGCATGGACAGTCCGCAGACCGAGGCTCGCGTGAAGCAGGATCAGTTGGATGGCAACTCGATTCACGTCACGTCGACGCCGACCTTCTTCGTCAACGGCATACCGATAGTGGGATTGCCCGACGGGAAAGTTCTGGGCTACGTGATTGACTCGGAACTCGCGGGAAAATAGCGATCCGTCGCAGAGACTAGTGAATAACGACCGGCTGCGCACCGCCCGCGGAGGCTGAAGGCGGCGGCGGAATCTCGGGCGCGCCGAGCAGTGCCAGCGACTCCAATACGTCCTGGCGCTGCTGCGCGAACGGATGCGCGGCGAGGAAGCCGCGATAGGCGGCGATCGCTCCGCCCTTGTCGCCTGACCTGGCGAGCATCCGCGCGACACCGAGCTCCGCCCTCACCTGCTCCGGCCCCGGATCGGCGGCCGCCTGCTGATAAGCGCCCGCGGCTTTTTTCCAATCGGACATGCGCTCGTAGACCACAGCGAGATTCGTCAGCGCAAGGCTGCGGAAGGTCGGGTCGCGCTCCTCGGCAAGAAACGCGACCAGCGCATCGCGCGCATTGGCGAGGTCGCCGTCCGCCAGGTATGCGCTCGCGAGGTAAAATCGCGCGAGGCGGCCGAGCCTGCGGCCCGGCTCTTCATCGGCAAGCTGCTTGAATTGCGTCTCGGCCGGCTTGTTCTGGCCGGCGTTGAGCGCGGTGATCGCGTCGTAGAACCGGGCCGACGCAAGACTGTCGCGATGGCGCTCGTAGTAGTACACGCCAATGGCGATCGCGCCGGCCGCGACGACGACCGCGGTCGAAATCAGCACCTGCGTGAGATTGCCGAACAGGAAGTCGCGCGCGCTGTCGACCAGCGTCGTGAAGTCGTCGGGCGCCCGGAGTTCCTTTTGAGTTATTTTTCGGCGATGTGTCGTCGGCGGCATCGAAAACTCCAGCGGGCGCCGCCCGGCAGAGGACCAGAGGAATCAGCGCGCACGCGCCCTTACATCTTGTACTTGAAATCCTCGGGCGACATCCGCTCGAGGATCTCGGACCACTTGTCGCGCGAAACACCGGCAAGATTCTGATCCGAGGTCTGCTGCTCGCCCTGCGATTCATGAAGCTCGCTGCTCGCCTCGAGCACTTTCTTGGCGACATAGATGGGCGACTTGGTGCGCAGCGCCAACGCAATCGCGTCGCTCGGTCGCGAATCGATTTCCAGCGCCTTGCCGTCGCGCGTCTTGACGTGGATTCGGGCGAAGTAGGTATTCTCGCGTAACTCGGTTATCTCGGCGGACTCGACCGTCGCGCCGAACTCGACGAGCAGGTTGCGCAGCAGGTCATGCGTCATCGGACGCTGCGGCTTGACCGCTTCGAGCTCAGTGGCCATCGCGGTGGCCTCGAGCGGGCCGATCCAGATATGGAGGTTGAGCTTGTTGTCGGGATCCTTCAGGACCACGATTGGCATCTTGGTGGAGGGGTCGAGAATGATCCCCCCTACAATCATCAGAATGAAATCTTCCCTGTGACCAGCCATAGACGGGATCTTCAACCGTTTCTCTTCAAGCGCGCGCGGCTTCGAGGCGAAATCCCGAGCGGCACCTGCAGAAAATATCTTGGCCCAAAGACGGCGTGTGGTCAACCGAACAAGCTGCGCAGCCTCGCGGATCGAATCCGTCAGCCTGCGACCAAGCGATCGACGACGCGGTAAAGCTGGTTGAGATTGCGGCACTCTTCCACCAGGTCGCAGTGCGGGGCGTAGCGATCCATCTCGCTGTCGCCGAAGCCCCAAGTATTGCGGCTCTCAGGATTAAGCCAGATCACTCTTTTGGCGCGCTGGCGGATTTCACGCAAGCACCAATCGTGCGGAAGATTGTAGTTGTTGCGCGCGTCGCCGAGCACGATGACGGTGGTGCGCTTGTTCACGGCGCCCAGGTGATCGGTGACGAAGTTGCGGAACGCGTAGCCGAAGTTCGAGTGCGCATACACGTTGATGATATCGCCCTTGAGCGCGACGTCGAGCGCTTCCTTGGCGTCGTTGTTGCGGAAGCATTCGGTCACTTCGCCTATGTCGGCGACGAAGATGAAGCTGCGCACGCGCGAGTAGAGATCCTGCAGCGAGTAAACGAATTGCAGCATGAAGCGCGACGCGTTGCGGACCGAGTCGGAAACGTCGCACAGGATCACGACCTGCGGCTTTTCTTTCTTGCGCTTCTCGAAGCGCAGCTTGAACGGCACGCCGCCGTACTCGAGGTTCTGGCGCAGCGTGCGCTTGATGTCGAAGCGGCCCTTCTTGGCGCGCTTGCGGCGCACGGTGATCACGTTCTTGAGCCGCTGCGCGAGGCGAGTCACCGCCTCGTTCATCTTTTTGAGCTCTTCTTCGGTCAGGTAATAGAAACTCTTCTCGCCGATTTGGTTGAGGCGCTGATCTTCCTTCTGCTTGATATCGCGCTTCTCGCGCTCCATCCGGACGTAGCGCCGGATTATGTCGTCGAGCGCCTTGAGCCGGCGCTCGAGGTACTCCTCCATCCGGGCCTTGAGCTCGGCGCCGATATCCATCTTCTCGAGCTGCTCGCGCAGTTCCTTGATCTCGGCTTCTATTTTGTCGAGCCCGAGCTGGCGGGCGAGCGCGCGCGCGAAGTAATTCTCCTCGATAGTGCGCTCGATGCCTTGCAGCTTGACGGCGCGCGAGGCCTCGCGGATTTTCCGCTCCATCTCGCCCGAGTTGTTCTGCAGCAACTGCTTGGCGAGCTCGGAAAGATTCTTGCCCTCTTTCTTGAGCATCTTCTCGACTTCGTCGAGGAATTTCTGGAACTCCTGATCGGACATCGAGAGCGCGTTCTGCACCGCCTGGCTCGCCTGCTTGATGATCTCGCCGAGGCCGGAGAAGTAGATGTCGAAGAGTTCCTCGAACACGGGCAATTCGCTGGCCCGCTTGACCATCGTGGCGCGCAGTGCGGAGCGGAACGCGTCGCGCTCGGCGAGTCCGGTGACTTCGGAGGCGCTGAATGCGTCGAGCGTTTCCGCGAGCGAGACGCGCACGCCGTTCTCGCGCAGCAGGTTGGCAAATTCGACGAGCTTCTCTTGCATGGTGTCGCGGTGCCCTACCCTACTTCCCGTCCAACCGCCGCCAGGTCAATTCAACAAATCCTTGTCGCTGCCGGCTTCGGTGCCGCGACGTGCGCGCACGCGGCGCACGTAGTCCTTGAGCTCTTCCTGCGCTTTGCGCACGTCGCCCTCGTACTTGACGATCGTGTCGAGCGTCTCGGTGACGAGTTCCTGATCGAGGCTGCTCACGTTCAACAGCGTCAGCGCCTTGACCCAGTCGAGTGTCTCGCTGATGCCGGGCGTTTTCTTGAGATCGAGCTTGCGCAGCGATTGCACGACGGTGACGACTTCCTCGGCGAGCTTGATTGCGGCCTCGGGCACCTTGAGCTTCACGATCGCAAGTTCCTGCGCGCGATCGGGAAAGTCGATGTACAGATGCAAGCATCGACGCTTCAGCGCGTCGGACATTTCGCGCGCGTTGTTCGACGTCAGCACGACCAGCGGGATGTGCTTGGCCTTGAGTGTGCCGAGCTCGGGCACGGTCACCTGGAAGTCGGAGAGCAATTCGAGCAGGAACGCCTCGAACTCGGCGTCGGCCTTGTCGATCTCGTCGATCAGCAGGACTGACGGCTGTTCACTGGAGATGGCCTTGAGCAAGGGGCGCGGCAGCACGAAGCGCTCGGAGAAAAATACTTCGTCCTGCGCGGCGATACGATCGACCGCCTCGGTCAGCCCTTTGGCTCCCACCAGCACTTCGCTGATTTTGTCCTTGAGAATTTGCGTGTAGAGGAGCTGCTTGGCGTACTCCCATTCGTAGAGCGCCTTGCCCTCGTCCAAGCCCTCGTAGCACTGGAGGCGGATCATGTCGAAGCCGAGCGAGGCGGCCAGCACCTTGGCCAAATCTGTCTTGCCGACGCCGGCGGGGCCTTCGACCAGGATGGGCTTGCGCATTTCACTTGCCAGGTAGATGACGGTCGCGATTCGCCGGCTGGCAATATAATTGTTCTTGGCGAATCGCTCGACTACGTCCTCGATCGATGAAAACATCCATCCTCCTTGATAGCGGAAGCCGAAGGGGCAAGCCCCGCGCGGAATAGATTAAATATCACGCCAACTTAAGGCGAGGAAACCCAATTTAACGGTCGGTATGTGCGGGTGCGCCGAGCGGCGAAAGCCCCTGCTTATCGGTCACTGGTATTTGGAGTATGCTGACGGCGTTCGGACTGGTGTTAGCCGTTCGGGGGAACGCTAAACGAAATGGGGAATCCTGCCGAATCAAATTCGACGCGCGAGCTTGCCGCGATCATGTTCAGCGACATCGCTGGCTATACCGCGATCATGGGCCGCGACGAAGCCAAGGGAATCGGCGCGTTGCACCAGCATCGCGAATTGCTCCGCTCTCTCCTTCCGAAATACAACGGCCGGATGCTTGGCGAGATTGGAGACGGAACGCTCTCGAGCTTCCATAGCGCGACCGACGCGGTCAATTGTGCGCACGAGCTGCAGGCCGCGCTGGTGGATGATCCCGAGCTTCAGCTGCGAGTTGGGATTCACGTCGGCGACGTGGTGTTCACCAACAACAATGTAGTCGGCGACGGAGTGAACGTCGCGTCGCGAATCCACTCGCTGGCTCCTCCGGGCGGAATCTGCGTGTCCGACCATGTGTACGACGAGATTCGCAATAAGCCGGGGATGGCGGCGACGTACCTCGGCGAGAAGCGTCTCAAGAACGTAAGCCGCCCGATTCGCGTCTACACTCTTACTACCACTGCGTCGTCGATTCGCGGCGGAAAATCAACGGGGTCCGCGTTTGCCCGCCTCGCGCGTTTGCGGCTTCCGTCTCTGCGCACGCTTGGCCTCGCGTCGGCAGGCACGGCGCTGGTTGGGTACGTTCTGTATTCGGTGTTCTACGTCGAGATCGCTACCGCCTTGCTCATCTATATCCCGCGCCTGCTCCCCGTCCGCGTCCATCAGAAGATCGGTTACTGCACGACCAGCGACGGCGTTCGTATTGCCTACGGCACCGTCGGCAAAGGTCCGCCGGTCGTCCTCGTACTTGGATGGGCGACGCATCTGACACGTGGCTTCAACAGTCCGACGTATAACAGCGACTTTCTTGAATCAGCGGGCGCGCACTTCCTGCTCGTACAATACGACGGACGCGGATGTGGCCTCTCGGAGCGTGGCCTTCGTGATTATTCGCTGGAACCCAGGGTGCGCGACCTCGAGGCGGTGGTCGACGCACTCAAGCTGAGGCGGTTCGCCCTCTACGGTAACTCCGCAGGAGGACCAACGGTGATTGCCTATGCGGCACGACATCCGGAGCGGGTCACGCGAGTCATTCTGGCCGACACGTATGCGAGAGGATGGACTGCAAAGGAGCTTAATAATCCGGAGCTTAATACGCCGGCCGAGCAACAGCGCCAGCAAGCCATGGCGCTGGTGACGGGCGGATGGAACAATCCCGCCTACCGCGACATGTTCACCGACATGATGATGCCCAACGGGAGCGACGTTCAGAAGCGGTTCATGAACGAGATGATGGCTGTCGCTGAGACGCCCGAGGATGCCGGTGCGTTCAGTGCGGCTGGTAATCATATCGACGTCAGCGCGCTCGCTCCCCAAATCAAGGCGCCCACGCTCATAATCCATGTCCGCGGCGACCAGGTGGTACCTTTTTATGCGGGTACCTTATTGGCGTCCCTCATTCCGGGAGCCCGGCTGGTACCCATAGAAGGCATCGACCACGTCCCCGTCCCGGGCGACGGAGAGGAAGAGCAGATCGATCGGACTGTCCAGCCGTTCCTTGACCAGGATCTGGAGCCCACGAGCGCAAGCGCCGATCACTGAGTTGCGCTGAGAACGCTCAGATGTGGAGCTCCTCCCAGACTTGTTCGCCGCGATCGAAGCGCTCGCGCGACAGCGCGGACGCGTCGAAGGTGACGGCGATACCACCGCCTCGGGCTCGTGGAGATGTAATTTCCACGGTCGAAATGCTTTGAGAAGAGCGCGAGAACGACGGTTTTTTCCGACTCCCGCTTTTCAGTGGTAGGTCCAATGGAAGGATGCTTTCTTGGAGAAATCGTCATAGAAAAGTTCGTACCCGTCCTCGTCCTCTCCTCGCGAAGTCTGAAAGATCCATTCTGATTTGCCACTGTTATCTAGATCCGCGGCATCCATTGGCGTCATTTGGCTGCCGAGTAGTCGAACGGTCTGGTTTCTTTTCAGCACCGACCAGTAGTCAAAAAAGTGCTCATCATTCCAGAACTCACAGTTCGACCTGGTCTCGTCGAATCTCTCGCCGAAAATTACCTCCCCATCCTTCGATCGGTAGGCTTTGATGAATAGTATCTCGTCATCCGAGTAGGGAACCATGCGAACAGGTTCTTCCTCCGGCTGGTCGCATTGCTCCAGTGACGGGAATTGCTTCCTGAAGGCCTTGATCGCCAGGCTCTTTTCTGTGGCGGACAGAGTCGTGGGCTTCCAATCATCCGGGTCCTTGAAATTCGGAGCTGAAACCAACAACAGCGGCCTTGTTCGGGCTCTATTGTGCGTGTAGGAAAAATTCGAAGCGCCCACGCCGATTCTTGGAATATTCGCTGCCTTTGTTGTGATAATCTGGGTGCCGACGTCGCCATACCAATGGAGTTGACCCGGGCTCCTGCTAGTGATGGTGCCTAACTGTCTTCCGTCAAACACGACCGTCCAGTTAACCGTCGCGGGATAGTAGCGATCAGCTTGGACTAACGCGTCCGGCGTCTCGAAGTCCGATTTCATCGGAATCCATCCCGAATCTTGCTTTTGAAACGCTATTCTTACGTGCGCGCTGGACATAGCTGGGGAGAGATTGCCTGTTTCGACATCTTCAATTACGCCGACAAAGATCGGCGAATCCGCTTTTGCGATCATTGGATTGGAAATGCCAATCCAGCAGCAGAGAAAAGCAAGTGCAGAAAAGAGATATTTCATTTTTTCTACGCCCCCACTTAGGTTCGCCTCAGTTTATGTTCCGCTCGCTCAAATGTGGAGTTCCTCCCAGACTTGCTCGCCGCGATCGAAGCGATCGCGTGACAGTGCGGAGGCGTCGAAGGTGCTGTACTTGCCGTTGGCGATCAGGTCGGCGAGCGCCTGGCCTGCGCCGTAGGATTGCATCACGCCTCGGCCGCTGAATGAATGCGCTTCGTAGACGCCTTTCGTTGGGACGGCGCGGCCGACGATCGCGCTTCGGTCGGGGCTGACTTCGTACAGCCCGGCCCATCCGGTGACGTGACGCAGACGTTCCATCGCGGACATCCGCGCGTACATCCGCGGCCAGATTTCGTTCAGGAAGAACGGCTCGCCGTCGTAGTTGAAGTGATAGCCGGGCGGCTCGTCGGGCGGCGAGTATCCGGCGAGGATATGCGCGCCCTCGTTGTGAAAGTACACGCCCGAGGTGTCGACGATCATGCCGTAGTTCGCGAGGTTGGTCGCGCGATTGTCGACGATGCATACCTGGCGGCGAATCGGCTGCGTCCAGTTGCGGATGCCGAGCAGCTTCATCGCAGTCGGCGACCATGCTCCGCCGGCGACTACAATCGAGTCCGCGATGAGCTCGAAGACGTGACCGGTCTCGGCTTCGCCGGGGCCGTCCTGGGTCATCATGCGGACGAGGCCCTCGTCGGTATGGGGCTGGTCGGACTGCCAGCATTGAAGGCGGACGGCGGACGCGCTCGCATCGATCGCTACTACGTAGGTGCGGTCGAGAAACTGGGCGCCGAGTTTCAGCGCGCGGGCGCGGTAGTGCTGCTTGAGCAGATTCGGGTTGATGAGGCCGTCGGCGGGCGACAGGGTCGCGCCCGCGATACCGTCGAGCTTGTCGATTTCCGGCACGCGGCGGTTGACCTCGGCGGGCGTCAGCGCCTCGATGGGATGGCCGAGTTCGCGCTGGAGCGGGATATGCTCGACGGCGCGCGCGAACGTGTCCTTGTCGTACAGCCAGAGGTAGCCCTTCTGGCGGAAGCCGACCTCGTCGCGCACGCGCTGGTAGTATTCGATCGACGCGCGACATAGCGCGATGTTGACGCGCTGCCACCATGTGGCGCGCACGCCGCCCGCGTTTTTTTCACTCGAGCTGAGGCGTCCACTGAGATCGATATCGACGGCGAGCGCTTTGAGGCCGCGCTCGGCCAGGCCCATCGTGACTGAACTGCCGACGACGCCCGCGCCGATGACGATCACGTCGAATCGCTCACCTGCAATCACGTGGCGATTCTAGCAAAGCCGCAAAGTTGAGGATCGCGCGCGCACGCGGACTTAATCGTATGTGAAACCCATCCTTGGGTTTCACACTTCCTTGGGCAGGGGTGACCCCTGCACCCTGTACTAAGAGAAGTTGCGAGACCAGGGGCTTGTGCGGGTTCCCAGTGGCTGTCAATTTTGATCGGATGTGCACGTTGGCGATTTACTTTCGGGCTGCGCGCGACTTTCCGGTTGTGATTGCCGCTAATCGCGATGAGTTTTTGGAGCGGCCGGCGGCTGACCCCATTACGTTGCTCGATTCGCCGCACGTCGTCGGCGGTAAGGATCTCAAGGCGGGAGGCACCTGGCTTGGGATTAGTGAGCACGGGATCGTTGCGGGGTTGTTGAATCGGCGCGCTGAGGGCGGCGCTAATCCGGAGGCGCGATCGCGCGGGTTATTGTGCCTCGACGCGCTGCGGCGGCGGACTGCGGCGGAAGCGGCGGAGTTCGCCGGGCGCGAGCGCGGGTCGGACTACAATCCATTCAACCTGCTCATGGTGTCGCGGACCGAAGCGTTCGTTGCTTACAACCGCGGCGCGTCGATCGAGGTTGTCGCGCTCAAGCCGGGGTTGCATCTACTGTCAAACCTCGACGTGAATGATTTCGAGTGTCCGAAGATCAGTGCGTCGTACGGGAAGTTCGCGGCGCTTGGTAATCGCGCGGATTTTCAGCGCGATCCGATCGGGCATCGCGCGGCGCTGGGTGCCCTGCTGGCCGATCACAATACGCAGCTCGATTCCCGCGTCGGCACCGCCGCGGGTGGGAAACCGAATGCCCTGTGCCTTCATCTGGAGAATTATGGGACGCGGTCGTCGAGTTTGATCTTCATGCGCGGCGATACGGCGGAAGTCGCGCACTACTTCGCGCCGGGACCGCCGTGCACGACGGCGTACGGGCCTGCGATTGTGCCGCGCCGGAATGAGAGGAATACACTTGATTGAATGTGAAACCCACGGTGGGTTTCACACTTCCTTCGGCAGGGCTGAGCCCTGCACCCAGTACTAGGAGAAGATGCGGGACGTCGTCCCTGTTCGAACTGGTTGGTTGGAAGATGTTCAGGGGCTGAAGTAGGCGGCTATGCCTGTCAGCACGAAGCATCCGATGGCGATTGAGGCGGAGGCTAGAAAAATCGACGCGAGGAATGGCGGCTCGATCACAAAAAACAGGATGAAGCCCGCGACAATCGCGACGACGCTCGCGATTATCGCGAAGACCATGCTCACCGTGCGCAACTGCGCCATCGCAGATCTCCCAGACCCCGGCCGTGGGACATTTCCCTTGACGCGGAGGCGCATCGGAGTATACCCCGTGAGTTCATCGGATGGGTCGCTGGACCGGAACCGACGGGGGTCTTGAATCGATGCGCATTCGCTATCCAAGCTCGCGCCGAAGGCTGATTCTCTGTCTGATTGTCGCGATTGTCGCCGCCGTTGCAACCGCGCATCCGAGCCGCGCACAACTGGGCGAGTCGGGGCTCAATTGGCAGCAACGGTTCCTCGGTATCCTGCCGCTCGTCAAGCCCGATCCGAAAGACCCGGTGGCGGTGACGGTCAACGGCGCGCCTATCACGGCGGCGGAAATCGCCGATTACGCCAAGACCGAAGCGCGGATGATCAATGCGACCAGCACCGAGGAATCCAAGGCGGTGTTTCGCGATGCGAGCGAGAATCTAATCAACCGGCAACTGCTCCTGCAGGAAGCGGCGAAACAAAAGATTACGATTCCCGACGCCGAGGTCGCGCAGCGCGCGCGCGAGTTCCAGGTTGGAGGCGCCGAGGGCCAGACGGTCGCGCAGACCGGCGCGCCGGATGCGCAACTGATGAACGCGGTGCGCGGGTCGATGATGATCGAGAAGATGCTCGACGACGAATTCCGGGCGCATCACGTGCAGCCGACCGACGCGCAGATTCAGCAGTACTACGACGAGCATCGCGATCTGTTCGTGAAGGATCCGGGCGAGGTGCAAATCGCGCATATCGCGGTAAAGCTCGCGCCGAATGCGACCGACGCGCAGAAGAAAGCGGCGACCGAAAAGATAATCAGGATTTACAAAGAAGCGGAAAAGAGCAAAGACTTTGCCGCGCTCGCAAAGCAGAACTCCGAAGACACGGAATCGGCGGCGAAGGGCGGAGACCTCGGCTACTTTCGGCCCGGGGTGTTGCCACCGGTGATCGACAAGATGGTGTTTGCGACTCCGGTCGGGCATCTGACGCAAATCGTCGAGTCGAATCTCGGCTACAGCTTTATCAAAGTAGTTTCGCGGCGCGGCGAAACGATTTCACCGCTGTCCGAGGT
>JBAWCX010000297.1:0-4388 GCA_049590495.1 Binatus sp. (SeqCode) | reverse complement strand
CTTTTGAACACCGCTCTGCGAGAGAGACCTGCGTTGTCAACGTTTCGGCGCACGATCGAGACCGACTGTCCCCAGGAAGTCGAGACTGACAAGCAACGAAATCCAGGGCACCGGGTCGGTTTCGATGAAGGCGTTTTGGGATGAACTATTTAGCCTGACCCCCGCAAACTTTCCGTGCTAGTATGCTGTATGGGCAACCGCCACGATGCGCCCGCCCCTCTCCCGATTTTGTTCCCCTTCCCACTCCCATCTGGTTCCCCTTCCCCTCTATGTCCGGCTGCAGAACCAAATTACCCTCGCCCGCTCTGCGGGAGAGGGAACGGCGTCCGCGCCTGGGGTGACGGAAGGATTCCCTCCCATCCGGTTCCCCTTCCCTCGAGGGAAGGGGTTAGGGGTTAGGTTCCTCGTATGACCGACCCGAAAACAATTTTTGACGGAACGAAACTACCGATGGTAGGGGAGCCGTCCCAAAACCACCACATATGGTATAGATCGCTCTTTCTGGCGATGATCGCATGCTTACTTTCGTGCGGCAGCGCGGCCAGGGGCAGCGACGCGCAGACTCAATGCGGACGGTACGGCGATCCCTCTGCGGCAGTAATTTCGGACGTCAAGCCCAGTTGCGGCGAGGGCAAACTGCTCGGTCCGTGGAAGGACGCGGACCGCATGGATCGCTACGCCTGCCTCTATGAGCCGAAGGCCGCTGACGCCAATAGCAAGTTACCAATGGTCGTATACTTACATCCGTCGCTGTTCTCGGCGGGGTGGATTACTATCACCAATATACTTGACCTGCAGGACTCAACTTCACTAAGCGACGATCCGAAGAAAGTTGGATACATAGTTCTGGCTCCCGAGGGGCGCAAGACGACGCACCACTACCCATGGCCGGACAACACCGGGGTTGGATGGGACAATTGGTATCGTCAGTTGAATCCGGCGGGTGACGTCAAGATCGGAGACACGACCTGGCGGGAAAATGCGGACGCGGCCACGATCGATCACTTCATCGCGGCCGAGGTGGCGACTGGGAAGGTAGATACGGCGCGGATATATGTATCGGGATGGTCCAACGGAGCCGCGATGGGTTATCTGTACGCGGTGAATCGTCCGAACATCGCGGCGGCTGCCGTCTATTCCGCACCCAATCCATTCGGCGCGTTCGGCGATCCTTGCCCGCAGCAGCCTGTCGCGGGAGCGCCCGCGAACGACAAACAGATTCAGATCTTCAATCCCGCCGCACGAACCATGCACGTTCACAACGCCTGCGATGTTGGCGGCATCTGTCCCAACGGCGAGCAGATGGCGACCGAGTTGAACGCGGCGGGAGTGGTTGTCGATGACGTAATCCTCGACAATCTCCATCGCCGCGTTCACTCATGTACTGATTCGTGCGGCACCGACCCTGACGCTCCCGAAAAATCCAATGCGACTGTGACGGGATCGATAATTGGTCTTGGAAATCACACGCGCTGGCCGAAAGAGTGGACGACGACGATGCTGGATTTTTTCAGGCAGCATCCGCTGAAGACGGCGCCTTAGGGTAATCTTGAATTCGCGAGATTGTGCTGAAACAGACCGTGATCGTATGGTCGAAAACCGGGGTCGCTTAGAGCATGCAAACCAAGGCCGCTAAAGAACCCGCACCGGCGTCGCACTCGCCCGCGGATCTGATCGATCTCGAGCGCTATCCGATTCTCAATTTGAGCGGCGCCGCCACGCGCGAATTGACGCGTCATTGCCGCGAGCAACTCGACCAGACCGGCGCCTGCGAACTGCCGGGATTTCTCAAGCCGGATGCCGTCGCCATGCTCGTGCGCGAGGGGGATTCGCTCGCGGCGAGCGCGTTCCACAGCGTAGTGACAGGCACGCCTTACCTGGCAGCTCCCGATCCTGCGCTGCCGGAAGATCATCCGCGCAAATTTTTCGAGCCGACCTCGGTCGGCGTCGTGGCATACGATCGGTTTCCGCAAGATTCCGCGATGCGACAACTATTCGAATGGGATCCGCTGATGGAGTTCATAGCGGCGGCGCTGAAAAAAGATCGGCTCTATCGCTACGCCGATCCGATGGGCGCGCTCAACCTCGCCGTGATGGAGGACGGCGAGCGCCTGCACTGGCATTTCGATCAGACCGACTTCGTCACCTCGATCGCGCTGCGGCCGTCGGAAGCGGGTGGCGACTTCGAATACGTGCCGCTGATTCGCAGCGCCGCGGATGAAAACTATCCGCGCGTCCAGCGTCTGCTCGAGGGTTCCAGCGAAGGCGTGGTGCGCGTCGCGATGCATCCGGGGACGCTGCTGCTGTTCGAAGGACGCAATTCGATTCATCGCGTCACACCGATTGCCGGCCGCACGACGCGGTTGGTCGCCCTGCTCGCGTACGACACTAACCCCGGCACGCGGAGCAGCAAGGGGCTGCAGATGGCCCGCTATGGCCGCACCGCGTAGGTCGGCCACGACGCGGCGCTCGCGCGGATTGATTCGCAGAGGATTCCACGCGCCACCCGGGACTCGCATCGAGAAAGACTTGTTGGGCGAGCGCGCAGTTCCAGCCGACGCGCTATACGGAATCCACACAGTCAGAGCCGTCGAGAATTTGGGATTCTCCGGGCACATCCTCGGAAACTACCCCGACTACATTCGCGCGCTCGCGATGGTCAAGAAGGCAGCCGCACGCGCCAATCGCGATGCGCGCGCGATCGACGCTCGCCGCCAGGATGCAATCGAACGCGCCTGCGACGCGCTGATCCGCGGCGAACATCTCGCGCAGTTTCCGGTCGACATGCTCGCCGGCGGCGGAAGCATCGCGGTCAACATGAATGTGAATGAAGTGATCGCGAATCTGGCGAGCGAGTATCTGGGCGGCGCGCGCGGTACTTATCAGCCGGTGCATCCCAAGCTGCACGTCAACGCGTCGCAATCGACGGCGGACCTTTGCCATACGGCGATTCGGATGACGGTGCTGAGTCGATGGAGCGGATTGCGGCGCGCGCTCAGCCGATGCGTCGCGGCATTTCGCGCCAAGGCCGAGGAGCTGCGGCCCGTCATGACCATCTCGCGCACCTGCCTGCGGGACGCCGGGCGGGTATCGCTCGGTGAACTCTTTGGCGGCCACGCCGAGGTCATCGCACGCCGTTCCGGCGATCTGGCGCGAAGCATGCGCGCACTCGAGCAAATAAACCTTGGAGGCACTGCGATTGGCTCTGGGAGCGGAGCACCGCCGATCTATCGCCGCGTGATTGTGAAGCGTTTGAACGAGATCGCCGGGGATAAACTTGCACTGCGGAGCAATCTCTACGACGCGGCGCAGAATATGGACGATCTCGCGTCGGTGTCCGCGCAGCTCGCGATGCTCGCGGAGGTGCTGATCAAGATAGCGCAGGACCTGCGCATCCTCGCGTCCGGTCCGGAAGGTGGCTTCGGCGAAATAATTCTGCCGGCCGTCCAGGAGGGCTCGTCAATCTTCCCGGGGAAAATCAATCCGGCGATTCCGGAGACGATGCTGCAATGCTGCTTCCAGGTCTTGGGCTGCGAGCGCGCGACGCGGCTTGCGCTGGAGCGAGGAGAGTTGAACCTGAATGTCTTCGAAGGGGCGGCGGCCGCAAACGTCTTCGATGCGATCGCGATGATGCAACGATCGATGGTACTCTTCGTCGAGCGATGCGTCAGCGGAATCGCCGCGAATCGAAAACGATGCCGCGAACTCGCGGCGCGGGCACGATATTGACTAAAGGTTGTTCTTGTAGTCCTGCTCGACCGCCTGATCGACTTGCCGCGCAAGTTCGTCTCCGCCGCCAACCTTCGCGCTCAGAATTTTCCCGAAGGAAATCTTCTTTCGCTCCTGCCACGTCTCCGGCTTCCAGAGCTGCGAGCGGATGAAAGCCTTGGCGCAGTGGAAGAAACATTCCCGCACGGTAACCCGAATCGCCAGCAGCGCAGGCGCGCCGCGAGCGGTGAGCCGAACGAGTAAATCGGGATCGTTGCTCAGCTCCGCGGTGCCGTTGACGCGGAAAGTCTCGTCGGTGCCAGGAACGAGAAAAATAATTCCGACTTGGGGATTTGCCAGAATGTTCCTGAGACTGAACATCAGCCGATTGCCCTTGCGTTCCGGGATGAGAAACGTGTGCTCGTCTTCAACGGCGACGAAGCCCGGGCCGTCGCCTTTTGGCGAAGCGTCCTGGTTGCCCTGAGCGTCGGCAGTTGCAAGCACAAGAAACGGGGACCGCCCGATGAAATCGATCGCTGCTTCATCGAGAGCTGGAAAAAGCTTTTTCGGCGTCAGCGGATTCGGCTCGCCGATCAGGGTTTGGAGTTGTGCCACTGTTTCAACTCGATGGGCGCCGGAATTCTCCACTTTAACAATCCTCCAAATAGTCAGTCCCTGAT
>JBAWCX010000296.1:0-2208 GCA_049590495.1 Binatus sp. (SeqCode) | reverse complement strand
GTCTTCCGACAGCCGCAGAATTTTCGCCGAATGCAGATGGCTCGATCGGCCGAAGCCCATCGGGCCGCGCAGCACGGTCGCGCCGCCGAGCTGAAGTTCGCGCGCCTTCAGCACGATCGCTTCATAGAGCGGCTTGTGGTCCGAGCGTTCGCTCTCGCCGATAAAAATTCTCAGCAACACCGCATCGCGTGGGATTTGCATCGCTACACTCCCCGGTTAAGCGCCGTCGCGGCGACGTATCCGATCCATACTGACAGCATGCACAGGACGACCGAGCCCGCGGCGTTCAATGCGGCCGGCGTCCACTCGCCCGCGCGCATCAGGTAGAGCGTCTCGAGCGAGAAACTCGAGAAGGTCGTGTAGCCTCCGCAGAGTCCGATCATCACGAACTGCCGCGCCGGCGTGCCGACCAGCAGCCTCCCGTCCGGTCCCGTCAGCGTCGCGAAAAATCCGATCACCAGGCACCCCGTGATATTCACGAGCATCGTACCGTACGGAAACGTGCCGCCGGTGAGGGTCGTGATCACGCCCGAAACAAAATACCGGCCCATCCCGCCGAGCGCGCTGCCAATCGCAATCAAGATGTACGCGAGCACCCGCGAACCTCCGCTTACTCGGCCGCCGATCGCGCCAAATGTCCGGCGCCGGCGACTGAGCTCACAATCAGATGAAGATAGATGAGTCCGCCGTACGGACGCCATCGCTCCAGCATCATTGCGACACCGTCGTAGGTCGGCTCGCCGGGCGCCCCGAGCCATTCGAAGAGTTTGTTGCGGCCGCCGACGTCGTCACCCGGAAAAATGTCGACGCGGCCGAAGCCGCGCAGCATCACGTACTCCGCAGTCCAGCGACCGACGCCGCGAATCCGCGAGAGTCGTGCGATCGCTTGGTCGTCCGCCAGCCGCTCGATCGATCGGAAATCGCGGTCCTTGGGATCGATCGCCAGCTGCGCGAGTCCGATCAGGTATTCGCCCTTCTGTCTGCTGAGGCCGAGCGCGCGCAGCGCGTCGGGATTCGAGCGCGCGACTGCGGCCGCGGCGGGGAACGATCGCATAGGAGCCGCAGCGCCGCCGGCCTCGCCGCGCACTCCGAATGCTTCCGCGAGCCGATTCAGGACGTGCATTCCCGCGCTGAGCGAAACGAGCTGGCACGCGACCGCATTCGCGAACGCTTCGAACACCGTCGCGTAGCGAACGGGTTTCATTCCGCGGAGTCGCTCCGACAGTTCCCGCATTCGCGCATCGCCACGCGCAAGCCGGTAGAAGTCCGACAGATCGATCTGCAGGCCGAGCATCCTCGTCACGATTGCGGCGACTTCCGCCTTGACCTCTTGCGGCCGCGCCGCCGAAATTCGCACTTCGATTTCCGGACGCGAGCCGCGCCGAGTCTGCGTGACCGCGATCGCCACCGGCGACCTGCCGATCACGAGGATGCGCCGCCAGACGCCGTCGTCGAATCGATCGACGACGTTATGCGCCCGCCGGCGAAGCGCCCATACCGTCAGGTCGAGTCGAAAGGGCGGCCGCGGCCGAAGTGTGAACGTCAGCTCTGGCACTGGCAGGGGAGGCAGAATCCGCTACTCGATTTCGCTGTCAGGAATCTTTTGCTGCTGCGATGACGCTGTGGATTTATGGCTCTGCGCGCTCGTCGATGTGTTGCTCTGCGTGCTCGAGGTGCTGGCCGCAGTATTGTTTTTGTCATGCTCGTACTTGTAGCCCGAGTACGCCAGACCCGGAATCATCATCGCGGGACATCCCGTACATAAGATCGCGGCCACCACTGCCAACGCGATCGTCACAGTTGATTGTCGCGTCTTTCGCATTTCCTCACCGCGGCCCGAAAACGTTACGCCTCGTTGCTGCCGATACCGACACGATTCTCCAACGCGCGCACCCTGCGAATTATCTCGGGCAGCCGCGTCAGTGCGGCAGCGTAGCGGCGGAACTTGCGCACGTCCACGGCCGGGATGCCGCCGACGATCGCGTCGTCTTTCACGTCGTTGTGGATGCCGGCTTTCGCGACCACCATCACGCGATCGCCGATCGTCACGTGGTCGGCGCATCCCACTTGTCCGCCGAACAGGCACCATTTGCCGATTCGCGTCGAGCCCGAGATTCCGGTGTGCCCCGAGAAGCGCGAGTACTCGCCGATTTCGCAGTTGTGCCCAATATGCACCTGGTCGTCGAGTTTCACGCCGCGATGCAGCAC
>JBAWCX010000295.1:0-3882 GCA_049590495.1 Binatus sp. (SeqCode) | reverse complement strand
CGTCCTATCCCCCTAACCCCCTTTCCGGTGCGGAAAGGGGGAACCGGAGAGTCGCCTGCCCCGAGTGTCCACGCATTCGGGGCAACCTCAGGCAGCTCCAGATGAACGTGAGCGCCCCCGCTTTTCTTCCCCTCTCCCGATTGGGAGAGGTCGATGCTCGTCCGCGAGCGTCGGGTGAGGGACCTTATTCAGCGCGCGATTCTTCTCGCCCGAAATTCCGAATTCCCTCCCCCGTTTGAGGGGAGTGGATAAGGGTGGGGGACTTTTTGCGGCGCAATTGCCTGGCGCGTCGCACACTCTGCCGCGCGGATGCTGAGCGCGCGATTCAAGACTCTGCGTCGCCGCCGCGCCACGCTCCTACCCGCGAGTCATCTCCCGCAGCACGAACGGCAGGATTCCCCCGTGCCGGATGTACTCGACCTCCTCCGGCGTATCGACGCGCAGCGTCGCCTCGAACTCGATCGTCTTCCCGCCGGATTCCGCGCGCACCTTCACCGTCTGACGCGGCTTGATTCCCGCCTTCAGGCCCGTGATCGAAAATACTTCCTGCCCTGTGAGTCCGAGCTTCTGCCGATTCTCGCCGGCCTTGAACTCCAGCGCGAGCACGCCCATCCCAATCAGGTTGCTGCGATGGATTCGCTCCAGGCTCTCCGCAATCACCGTGCGCACTCCCAGCAGTTGCACACCCTTGGCGGCCCAATCGCGCGACGAGCCCGAGCCGTATTCCTTGCCCGCGATCACGACTAGCGGAACCCCTTCCTTGCGGTAACGCTCCGACGCGTCGAAGATCGTCATCCGCTCGCCGTCCGGGATATGCGCGGTGAAGCCGCCCTCGACGCCCGGCACCATCAGGTTCTTGAGCCGGATATTCGCGAACGTCCCGCGCACCATCACTTCATGATTTCCGCGCCGCGCCCCGTACGAGTTGAAATCCTTGGGCTGTACGCCATGCTCGATTAGATACTTGCCCGCCGGACTGTCAGCCGCGATCGAGCCGGCCGGCGAAATGTGGTCCGTCGTCACGCTGTCGCCCAGCACCGCCAGCGCGCGCGCTCCGCTGATATCGGTGAAGTCGCCAACTTTCGCGGTCACGCCGTCGAAGAAAGGCGGCGCCTTCACGTACATCGAATCCTTTTCCCAGCGGAACAGGTTGCCCTCTGGAACCGCCAGGCTCTTCCATCGCTCGTCGCCGTCGAATACCTGCCCGTACTCGCTCTTGAACATCGCGGCGTGAACCGAGCCCGTCACCGCCGCCGCGACCTCTTCCTGCGACGGCCAGATGTCGCGCAAATAAACCGGACGTCCGTCGGAACCGTTGCCGAGCGGCTGATTCTCGACGTCGATATCCATCGTGCCCGCAATCGCGTATGCGACCACCAGCGGCGGCGACGCCAGGTAGTTGAACCGCACCACGGGATTGATGCGCCCTTCGAAATTGCGATTGCCGCTCAGAATAGCGCACGCCACCAGGTTGCCTTGCTTCACCGCGCCCGCAATCGCCTCCGCCACCGGGCCGCTGTTGCCGATACACGTCGTGCATCCGTAGCCGACCAGGTTGAAGCGCAGCTTCTCGAGCGACTCGGTCAGCCCCGCGCGCTTCAGGTACTGCGTGACGACCTTCGATCCCGGCGCCAGGCTGGTCTTCACCCACGGCTTGACGGTCAGCCCGCGCGCGACCGCTTTCTGCGCGAGAATCCCGGCCGCCAGCATCACCGAAGGATTCGAGGTGTTGGTGCAGCTCGTGATAGCGGCAATCACGATCGAGCCATGCGTCAAGGGATACCGGTCGCCGCCCTCCGAATGCACTTCAACCTTGTGCGCGATATGTCCAAGCTTCGATTCGAGAGTGGTACCGTCGCCCGCAGCGGCGCCGTTGCCGCCTTCGGCAACCCACTTCGTCAGCTCGTCGCGATCGACGCTCGGATGCTCCTCGAATTCCTTGGCCAACTCGCGCCGGAAGTCGCCCTTCGCCGCCGTCAGCGCGACTCGATCCTGCGGGCGGCGCGGCCCCGCGATGCTCGGCACCACGCTCCCGAGATCGAGCTCGAGCGTATCTGAAAATTTCGGCTCGGGCGCGTCGGCAGAATTGAACAGCCCCTGCGCCTTGCAGTAGGCCTCGATCAGCTTGACCTGGGCGTCGCTGCGTCCGGTCAGCCGCAGATAAGTCAGCGTCTGATCGTCAACCGGGAAAAATCCCATCGTCGCGCCATACTCGGGCGACATGTTGCCGAGCGTCGCGCGATCCGCGACCGGCAGCGACGCAACCCCTGGCCCAAAATACTCGACGAACTTGCCGACCACGCCCTTGCGGCGCAGCATCTGCGTGACCGTCAGCACCAGGTCGGTGGCGGTCGCGCCGGGACGCAAGCTGCCGGCCAGGCGAAAGCCAATCACTTCGGGAATCAGCATTGGCATCGAGCGCCCGAGCATCGCCGCTTCCGCCTCGATACCGCCAACACCCCAACCGACGACGCCGAGACCGTTGATCATCGTCGTGTGCGAATCGGTGCCGATGACCGTGTCCGGATACGCTTCGCCGTTTTTCGACGAGAAGACCACCGGCGCGAGATATTCGAGATTTACCTGGTGAACGATTCCAGTGTCGGGCGGCACCACGCGAAAATTGTCGAAAGCGCCCTGCCCCCAGCGCAGGAAAAGATAGCGCTCGCGATTGCGGTCGAACTCCATCCGCGCGTTGGCCGCGAACGAGTCGGCGCTGCCGAAAGAATCGACCTGCACCGAGTGATCGATCACCAGGTCAACCGGTTGCAACGGATTTGCCTTCGCCGGATCGCCGCCCAGCCGCTTGATCGCGTCGCGCATCGCCGCCAAATCCGCGACCACCGGCACTCCGGTGAAATCCTGCAGCAGCACGCGCGCCGGCATGAACGAGACTTCGCGCTCTCCGCCTTTGCCGTTCCATTTCGCCAGCGCTTCGATCTGGCCGGTCGTCACGATCGCGCCGTCTTCGCGCCGCAGCACGTTCTCGATCATCACCTTGATCGAATAAGGCATCCGCGCCAGCGAAAACCCGCGCTTCTCAAGCGCTTCAAGCTTGTAAATCGTGTAGCTGTTCCCATCGACGCCAAGCGTCGCCCGAGCACCGAAACTATTTGTCGCCATGCGTTCAGAATAGCGCGCAAGCGCGCTCAAGCAACCCGCTAACTTGAGCTGCGTCGCGATGCGCGCGCCGGCGCCGGCCCATGCAATCCGTCGAAGATCAGCGAGCGTCCATCCGAATGGAATCGCATCGCGGCCAGCAGCCCGACTCGCGGCGATTCGAGCGCCGCGACGCCATCGATCGAATCGATCGTGATGCGCGGCTTCAGCGTCAGTAGCGCCGCGATCGCCGCGCTGAAACTCTCGTCATCGACTTCGCCGTCGCCGCCCGAGATCATCGCGCGTCCCTGCAATCCCGCAACGACGCGACCGGCGCGAATGACGACGACGTTGCCGGCCTCGCGCGCGATACCGCATCCGGGAATCACGACGCCATATGGATTGGCAGGGTCGATCGCGCTGAGGGCGACCGGCCTGTCGCGGGCGGGGATAAGGTTGCGCGCCGCGCGCAGCATCTCGACCGCTTCGGGGAGCGCATACTGCTCGCCCGACAACGATCGCACGAACCATCCGCGCCGAATCGTGCCGCCATACTCGAGCCGCCGCAGTTCGAACGCGATCTCGCTCCACGAGATACGCGTCGACTCGACTCCAAGCATCTCGCGGGCGAGAATTCCATGACGCTCGAGCAATTTCAGCGCAAGCTCCCGCGCATCACTTGCAGCTTCGGCGCGATCTTCACGCGGCCGTATCAGCGACCAGCGGCCCGCGACGCTCGACTTCAGCCGCGCGCGAACCGCGGCATCGCGACGCGTCGTCGGG
>JBAWCX010000294.1:0-9366 GCA_049590495.1 Binatus sp. (SeqCode) | reverse complement strand
AGAGCTGCTACCGCCTCCTCCACTGCCGGAGACCCGTGTATCTTGGTTCTTGCTGGGCGTACCGACGCGTCCGGTATCAAAGAGGTCGCATAAGCAATCCAGGAGCCCTGGCGGTATGGAAGCGGTTCAGTTGCGGGTCGCAGAGCAGTACATTCAAGAACTCGGCAAAATGGCCAAGAGGAACAACACGATGATAGTGGCCGCCAACGTAGCAGATGCGGCTTCGATGATCTCGACTGCAATGACCATCATTCGTGTAGGCGCTTCACCTAGTTCGGCCACTGCGTTAAGCCCCACGAATGAGCGGCCGGGCGGTGGCAATTGATCTAAATCAGCCGTGCTGAAGATCAAAACGGGAATTTCGCGTCAGAAATTCCAGGGGAAATAAGCCATGCAGAAATGTCCATTTTGTGCTAGCAACATACCTGACGGCGCTATTGTTTGCACAGGTTGTCAAGCGACCTATGGATATGACCCACGCGCCGTTTCAAAGGGCTGGTACATAACGCTCTTCGTCATTTTCGGGTATTTTACCATCGCGCTGCTGGATCATCCGGGCTTTGCGATACTACCGGGAGCCGGTTCTGTACTTTTGTTGATTTTTTATTTTCCCACCTATCGGAAAAGGTGGTGGCGCTCTAGGTTCAGGTAGCCGCCCGTGCAAAACTGACCCCGGTCGCCAATTGAAAACTGGCCCACTTGGACGTCAGGTACTCCTCAGCGGAAGGCCCCAACCTGGTGGTGGAGAAAGCGGCGAAGATCGGGGGTGCAAAGTCACGCGCCGATAGCTCGGCGGCAGGAAGGCGAACCGGAGCGGCGCGCGTGGTCGTCGGTAGCCGCCGACAGCGCGAGGAGCGAGAACGTGCCCCCAATCTAAGGGGATAGACTGAGGTCAACTCTAGCGTGGTCACTACAGGCGGCTGAATCATAGCTGCCAACCAGGCGATCACGCCCTTCGGGGTCGAGCACATATTTGTTTATGAGGCAGAATCGCCACCCGGACCTTGGACGGGAGTCGCGGAACCTGACGTCGTGCAGTAGAAGGCGTCGAGTCGAGTCGCGCCTACCGACGACTTGGCGAATGTTGTACCCGCTCCGCAAGCTCGACCACTGGATATCCCCGCTAACCTGGTTTTGATCGTCGGTACAGAGGCGGGCCTCGACGAGCGCCGACGGATCGTTGCCGGAGAAGGTACCGCGCCATAGTTCGCAACCAGATTGCGGTTCCAAGGGCGGAGGTCGGCCTATTCCCTGCGCTACCCCAGGGGATTGACCGATGGGCAGCTTGCTAGCCGCCGGCGAGGGCATGATGGGAAGTGTTAGCTCGTTATTTTGCGGTCGCACGCCGGGTAATTCGCGCGGAGGAAATTGAGAGTTAATCGTTGGTTCTGCTTGAGGTCGAGGGAGTTGGAGCGCCTCTTGCGCATATGTTGTTGCAGCACAGAATAGTGAAAGTACAACGGTTAAGCCAAAAGAGAGGCTTCGAACTTGGTAGACACGGTAACGCCTCAAATGATTGATGGCCAGCGAGCCGTTAAGAAGTGTTTGCTTGCTAGAGTTTGTGCAAGACATGCTAGCGGTGGCCCCTTGGGTCCAGGACTTCCAGGTCAAGCAGGATCTCGTCATCAGCCCGGCTCTCGTGAGATTTTTTCGCATTGGCACTTGCGCGATACGCTTGCGTTCCGGGGCGGCACGGCGCTTCGCAAGCAAACCGCTTTACCGGCACCTCCGGGGGTGCGTCGCCGCCACTGTGTGTCGCGGATCGCCGCCGCGCCCTAAGGAATCCTCGAAATTCAGAACTGGCTCTCCATCCCTTATTGGTCATCTCCCGCGGCTTGCCTATTTCTTCTTCGGGGCCTTTCCCGTTCCGGAGAGCCCCACGGACTGTGGCTCGCCGATCACGTTATCAACAATCTTCAGGCTTGCGCTCTGCAGCGTCGTGCCCGGCGGCGTGAAGGTCACCCTTACCTTGCAACTCTTGCCGGGCCCGAGCGTTTCTTCGCACTCCGATTTGATCGTGAACACGGGGGGCGACGCGCTCTCGCTCTCGATGCTCACCGCCAACCCGGTTTTCTTCTTGCCAGCATTCTTGATCGTGACCGTCTTGGCATTGCTGGTCTTTCCGACTGTCACCTTATCTCCGAATGCGATCGAATGGGGACTGATCGTCAGCTTCTCCGAGATTGGAGTCGCGGTCGCGGTGGGCGTTGCTGTCGAGGTCGCGGTTGCCGTCGAGGTCGCCGTTGCCGTCGCTGTCGGAGTCGCCGTGGGCGTCGCCGTCGCGGATGCCGTCGCAGTCGGAGTCGCCGTAGGTGTGCCACCGGTTGACGTCGCAGTGCCCGTCGCCGTCGCAGTTGAGGTTGCAGTCGCCGTCGGCGTCGCGGTAGCTGTCGGCGAAGGACCGCCGCCACCCAAAGCCAGCTTCGTCACAAAAACGTTGGATGTGAAATTACTGGCGCCCTTGTTGGTGGTCTGGAACGCGCCGGTGGTGGTGGGGAAGTCGGTCGAGTAGGCGTCACCCGATACGTATACGTTGCCGAAGGAATCGACGTAACCGCCGACAGCTGAGTCGCCGACACAGTCCCCGGAGGCGCAAACACCGCTGCCGCCCAGATAAGTCGAGTAAATCAGCCCCGAGCCGGTGGAGTTCAGCTTCGTCACAAAGGCGTTCGTGGTGTGATTGGCGGCGGCATTGTTGACGGTCTGGAAGGCGCCGGTGGTCGTGGGGAAGTCGGTCGAGAAGGCCACGCCCGATACGTACGCGTTGCCTGAGGAATCGACGTAGCGGATGAGGCCAACGTCGCCGCCACAGAACCCGGAGGCGCAACTGCCGCTGCCGCCCAGGTAGGTCGAGTAAAGCAGCGCAGCACCGGTGGCGTTCAGTTTCGTCAGGAAGGTGTTGGCGGTGTGATTGGCAGCGGCGTTGTTGACGGTCTGGTATGCGCCGGGAGTGGTGGGGAAGTCGGTCGAGTACGCGTTACCAGATACGTAGGCGTTGCCGGAGGAATCGACGTAACCGATGCCGCCATTCTCGCCCAGACAAGAGTCGGATTCGCCGTCCGCGTCGCAGACGCCGCTACCACCCAGGTAGGTCGAGTAAATCAGCCCGGAGCCGGTGGAATTTAGCTTCGTCACGAAGGCGTTGGTGGTGCCATTGCCGGCACCATGGTTGGTGGTCTGGAACGCGCCAAGAGTGGTCGGAAAGTCTATCGAGTTGGTGTTACCGGATAGGTAGGCGCTGCCGGAGGAATCGACGTAAACCCCGCCGTTATTGTCGCCGCCGCTGCCCCCCAGGTAGGTCGAGTAGATCAGCCCCGAGCCCGCAGCATTTATCTTCGTCACAAAAACATTGGAGGTGAAATTACTGGCGCCCTTGTTGACGGTCTGGTATGCGCCGGGGGTGGTGGGGAAATCGGTCGAGTAGGCGCTACCCGATACGTATACGTTGCCCGAGGAATCGACGTAATCGCCGACAGCTAAGTCGCCGAGACAGAGCCCGGAGATGCCATCCACGCCGCAAACGCCGCTGCCCCCCAAGTAGGTCGAGTAAATCAACCCCGAGCCCGCCGCATTCAGCTTCGTCACAAAGGCGTTGGAGGTGCCATTGTCGGCGCCATGGTTGGTGGTCTGGAACGCGCCGTTAGTGGTGGGGAAGTCGGTCGAGTGGGTCTCTCCCGATACATATACGTTGCCCAAGGAATCGACGTAATCGTTGGAGTCAGCGTCGCCGCCGCTGCCGCCCAGATAGGTCGAGTAGATCAGCGCCGAGCCCGCCGCATTCAGCTTCGTCACAAAGACGTTTGAGGTCTTATTGCTCGCGCCATTGTTGGTGGTCTGGAACGCGCCGGTGGAGGTGGGGAAATCGGTCGACCCGGCGGTACCCGATATGTAGGCGTTGCCGGACGAATCGACGTAACGGACGCCGCCACTGTCGCCGAAGCCGGGTTGGCCATTCGAGCAGCAAACGCCGCTGCCGCCAAGGTAGGTCGAGTAAATCAGCCCCGGATCGATCACCAGCGGCTTGGCCCGATCGTAACTTGCCACCCGGAAGCTTGCCTCACGCGTGCCATGCAAGCGCCATCCGCCCGCGATCATCCGCCGCTGGCCGCCGGTCTCCTGATAAATCACCGGTGCATGCTCGACCAGCTTCTGGCCGCCGGCTTTCACGATCAGATCGCCCCGCTCGTCCAGCACCAGGTTTCGCCCGCCCCGGAAGCGCAGCCGGATCGCGTTCGGATCGGCGCCCGGCGCAATGCGGAAATCATACTCAAGCTGTGTTTGGCTGCCGCCATAATAAACGAGATCGATTCCGGGATAGACACCCTTGAGCTCGACCTTCGCGTAATTTGGAACGTCGGTATGCCACTTCCTGGCATCGTTGCCGATGAAATAGTTGGACTTCCCCGCCATCCTATCGACGCCGAGAATTTGCGGCGCGGACGCCGCGCCTTTAAGCGCGATTCGCACCACCGCGGACTCATCCGCCCCCTCTTTCTTCGTGTCATTCCTGCGCGTAGCTGCCGCGCGAGCGATCGCGAATCCGTGTTCTCTTGAGTTCGCTCGGGATGACCGCAGAGCATGAGGGCGAAAGTTGTTTGAGGGCGAGCGCATCAACAGCACGGCCTCGGACGGAGTCAGGAACAGCGTGTAGCCCGGTCCGCGCGATAGGAACTTAACCCTCGAATCAGTCTGGCCCAGATTCTGCTCGAAGCTCATCGGCAACTTCGCGAAATCGACGCGCGGCGAACCCGTTCTCGGCGTGGCAATGGCTTGCAGTGATTTCTTGGTGGTAGCGCTCGCGCGAAGTGCCGTCCGCCCTGAAATCGCAAACGCGACCACGCCGAGTAGCGCGATCACACTGATCCGTACCTTTCCCCGAAAATAGGCCCCCGCCATACCGAGCATGAGCTCTCCTCCCCTTGGCAACAGTCCGGAACGGTGCGCTCACTACGAGCCGACGATTACCAACTTTCTGTTTAGTCTGACGGCGGGTGAATTGCAAATACACAAGTGGTCCAAACGCGCTAATATCTAACATCGGACAGCAGGCTGGCGGGACCTAAACGAGACGGCCGTGCGCGCCTGGGCATCTGCCCTCGGCAGTTGGTCTGTCCCTCGATACCACTCTGACACGGGCGCTTCATCGAGCGAGCGGAAGTACGCGCCGTGATCGCGCCTTCTTGCAGTCGGCTGGTTTCTAGACGACGTTGGGTGATACAAAGGCAGTTGGTCGCCGGTTCGCTGGGGGGCGTGAATGCGCTGCTCAAAATGCGGGACGAATAATCCCTCGACAAACAACTTCTGCGCGAAGTGCGGGACTGCGCTCACAAAACGGTGCGCAAAATGTCAGGCGGAAAACCCTCCGACCTCCGACTTCTGCGGTAAGTGCGGCGCCTCGCTCAGCGAGCCTGCGGAGCTGCTGCCCGCCGCGTCTCCTGAATTGGCGCCTGCGGCACCCAGCCCCGCCCTGGCGGGCGAGCGGCGCCATCTGACGGTTCTCTTCTGCGACCTGGTTGGCTCGACGCACCTCTCGCAGCAGCTCGACGCGGAGGAGTGGCGCGAGGTCATCGCGCAATTCCAGCAGGCCGCCTCCGGCGCCGTCGCGCACTTCGGCGGCCACCTTGCCAAGAACCTCGGCGACGGGCTGCTCATCTACTTCGGCTGGCCCACCGCGCGCGAGGACGACCCCGAGCGGGCCGTCCGCGCCGGGCTTGCGATCATGGACGCGATGGTGCCACTCAATGCAACACTCGCCGCCGATGATGGAACTCGTCTGGAGGTGCGCGTCGGTATACACACGGGGCCGGTGGTGATTGCCGATGGCGGCGAGGTCTTCGGCGAGACGCCGAACGTTGCCGCGCGCGTGCAGACCGCAGCCGAGCCCGATACCGTTGTAATCACCGCGGCGACGCACCGACTGGTGGCGGGCATGTTCGTGGTCGAGGATCGCGGTCCTCAGGGGCTCAAGGGCGTGCGCGAGCCGGTGACGTTGTACCGCGTGGTGCAGCCGAGCGGCGTGCGGGGAAGGCTCGACCTCGCGGCGGGGCGGCTGACATCCTTTGTCGGCCGCGAACCCGAATTGGCGACGGTGATCGATCATTGGGAACGGGCGCAGGACGGCGAGGGTCAGAACGTTCTCATCGTCGGGGAAGCTGGGGTTGGAAAGTCGCGCCTAGCCAGCCAGCTACGCGAACACCTGGCGGACGTGCCGCACACCTGGCTCGAATGCAACGCCACGCCATACACCGAGAGCACGCCGTTTCACCCGGTGATTGAACTGGTGCGGCAAGGTCTCGCCTTCGCGCCGGAGGACACGCTGCGCGACAAGCTGGGGAAGATCGAAGCGGCATTGATGCTAGCGAACATAGCCTCGCCTGAAGCGACGGCGCTGTTGGCGGACTTTCTCAACCTCGAACGGGCCGAGGATGCGCCGCCATTGGCGATGAGTCCTGAGATGCAGCGGCGCAGGACGATGGAGCTGCTGGCGGCGTGGGAGCTGGCGCTTGCCGAGGCGCAGCCGCTAGTACTGGTAGTCGAGGATCTGCACTGGTCCGACCCCTCGTCGCTGGAGCTGATCGGGCGGCTGATTGCGCAGAGCCCCACCGCGCGGGTGATGCTGATCGTCACGGCGCGGCCGGAGTTTGTGGCGCCCTGGCCCGAGCGCTCAAACCTGACGGCAATCAAGCTGGCGCGGCTGACCAAGCGCCAGGCGCGTTCGCTCATCGAGCGAGTTGCGATCGCAATGGAGGGCGCCGCTCCGTCGGACGACCGCGACGGAGCGCGGCCCGCCGCGTTATCGGATGCGATGACTGACGCGATCGTCGCGCGCGCTGACGGCATCCCGCTTTATCTCGAAGAACTGGCAAGGACGGCCCTGGAGCCGGGCGTAGCGCGGCGAGTGGAAGAAATCCCGGCGACTCTCGCCGACTCGTTGATGGCGCGGCTCGACCGGCTGAGCGCAGCCAAGGAGGTGGCGCAACGGGCGTCGGTGTTGGGACGCGAATTTTCGTATCCGCTGCTCGCCGCCGTGGCCGGATTGGAGAAAGCGGCGCTGCGCCACGGGCTGGCGCGACTGGACGAGGCGGAGATCCTGTTCGTGCGCGGCGAACCGCCGGCGGCCACGTACACCTTCAAGCATGCGCTGGTACAGGAGGCGGCCTACGAGTCGCTACTTAGGCGCACGCGCCGCCAACTCCACGGCCGCGTCGTCGACGTGCTGCTGGCGCAATTCCCCGAGCGCGCGACGGGCGAGCCGGAGGTGATGGCGCGGCACGCGGAAGCAGCGGGGCGTATCGACGAAGCGATCACATATTTGCAACGCGCCGGCGAGCATGCGCGAGCGCGCTCGGCGCACAGCGAGGCCATCGCGCAGTTTCGCAAAGCGATTACGCTGCTCGCAGCGCATCCCGAAGGCACGCAACGAGACACCCACGAGGTGGCGCTCCAGCTTCTTCTCGCTGGGTCACTTAATGCCGTCCGAGGCTATGCGCATCCCGAAGTTGAGGCCGCGTATGAGCGAGCGCGGGTTCTGTGCGAGGCCGTAGGCGATGACGGACAGCTTGGCACGGCCCAACTTGGTCTCGCAAACTTCTACTTCAACCGCGGCGAAGTGGAGCGTGGGCGGGCGCTCGCGGCAGAGGTGCTCGCCTTGGCGGAGGCACAGGGTGGTTCGGCGGAGCTCCTGGTCCGGGCTCTCCAGACTGTCGTTGTTCCCGAGCACTACCAGGGCAAATTCGCATCGTCGCTGGCGCACGGCGAACGCGCCATTGCTTTGTACGACCCGGCGCGCGACTCCGAGTATCTCGGCAACAACACCAATGTTGCAGCGCTGGGCTTCGCTGCCTGGAACCTTTGGTGTCTTGGATCGCCCGACAAGGCGCTCGCCCGCGCTGAGCAAGCGGTGACGCTGGGGCGGCAGCTGAACCACTCGTTCAGCGTGGCGTTCGCACTCTTCATCGAAACTGTTATCCACTGGCACCGACGCGACAGCGCGCGCCAGCAGGAACGGGCCGCAGAGGCTGTTGCGCTCAGCGACACGCAGGGCTTCCCGTTGTTTCTCGGCCTCGGTCGCGCGCTCCATGGCGCCGCGCGCGTGCTGCTGGGTGATGTCGAGGGATTGCCAGAGGTGCTCGAGGGCTTAAGCCTGGCAAGCCAGACGGGTAACAGGGGCGGGGAGCCGGAGATCATGACATGCCTCGCCGAAACGCAGCAGGCGGCGGGCCAGTTCGCCGAGGCACAGGCAACAGTGGCGATGGGACTGGCGATATCGGCGCAGTTGGGCCATCCCTTCTGGGACGCGGACCTCCAGCGGCTCGACGGCGACCTTGTTCTCGCCATCGGCGGCGCCCCCGAGGAGGCTGCGGCTCGCTATCACGAGGCGCTCGACATCGCGCGGGCGCAGGACGCGAAATCTCTCGAGCTGCGCGCAGCGACCAGCCTCGCACGCCTGTGGCGCGATCAAGGCAAACGCGCCGAAGCCCGCGACCTCTTGGCCCCCATCTACGCGTGGTTCACCGAGGGCTTCGACACCGGCGACCTGAAAGATGCGAAGGCGCTGCTCGACGAACTAGCCAAATAGTCAGCCCGCAGGACCGGCCAATAGGACTTTCAAGACGACCGGGATGCCGTTCAAACCTACTCAAGGTCCGGCGGTCGAAATCTTGCGCGAAGTCCTTGAGGTTTTCCATCCCTTATTGGTCATCTCGCGGCTTTCCATCCATTGTTGGTCATCTGCAATTCGGCTGTTGCCTTCGCTGGGTTAGCCATGCCCTCGATATTCTTGAATTCTGGCCGCTGCGCCCATGATGGAACGTCCACCAGATGCCAAGTATACGTAACTTCGGTAAGCTGGATCGGCGCGCCCGAGTCCTTACCGGGTAACGTCCATTCCTGAACATCTGCGACGGCCTTCGTGCCGACGCAGAAGCCATCCGGTACATTCCACCACCCTTTCGCCTCTTCAGTCGGTGTGATGACATCGTCTGTGATCCAAGGTTCCTCCCCGTCCTTCTCCTGGGTGATGTGCAGGTAGCCTGCCGCCTGCATGTCGGCCAAGATCGGCCGCATTGGCGGGTCCCCCCCGGCGGCCTGCTGAGTCTGCTCAACCGAGGAAAAAGACCGCTTGACCCTCGTTGGCCAAGTCGGACTATTCTTATCTTCAAGCGCGAGACAGGTCTTTTCCTTTCCAATTTTTTCATTTATGGCATCAGCGAGTTGACCCTTGCTAATGCCGTGGGAACAGCCGGCGAGCACCGACGCTGCAGCGATTGCGACGGTCATCGCGACGAAGCCCGTCAGTGACCATGGAGTAATTTTCATGTTCATGCCGTGCTCCTTTCGGCCGCGGAGGTCTATCGCTTGTCTAGG
>JBAWCX010000293.1:0-10134 GCA_049590495.1 Binatus sp. (SeqCode) | reverse complement strand
CCTCCCGTGCGTTCGCCTAAAGTCAGTACGATTGTGAATGAAGTGTGCCATACCCTGGGCAACACTCTCCCCGATCCCAGGGGCATATACTTCGTAGTCACGGGGAACTTTCCGAAGGGCGGCGGCTTCTGCGCGTGGCATTCGTTCGGCACCTGCAACGGCGTCTCGATTCCGGTCGTGTATCTTCCGAACGTCACGGGCGTCGCCGTTTGCGACATCGTGTCGGATCCGGGGAATCCTTTTATGAACGGCGGACAGTCGATGGCGAACGATGCAGCCCACGAACTTTCGGAGTCGATCACCGATCCTTTTATCAGCGCATGGTACGACCAGTCGGGCGCGGAAGTCGCCGACAAATGCCAGACGCAGTACGGCAGCCCTGTAACACTGTCGGACGGAACTGAGTGGTCGTTGCAGGAGGAGTGGTCGAACAATGCCAGCGGCTGTATTCAGTCACTGCCCTGAGCAGGGGTGACCCCTGCACCCAGTACCAGGAGAATCGGCACCGCCGCGGGATTACGGGACTTCGTCCGTGTTCAGAACTCTATTCTCTCACGGACAGGTCGTCGTACACCGCGTCGAGCGTGGAGATCATGCGAGTGTCGTGGCGGTTTTCCTGCGACTCGAGCATCCCGTTGAAGACTAACGCCACGACGATCTTGTTCGTCGGATCGACGAATCCCACTGAGCAAAAGTAGCCCGCGTGACCCCAGGTGCGGCGCGAGCATCGGTTGCCGTACCACGTCGCACCTTTGCAGTACTGCTTTGAATCGACGACTACGCCGAGTCCGCGATCCAGTGGATAGCCTAGCGTCTGGTCTCGCATCCCGACGAGGTGGCGCGCCGAGATCGCTTCGACCGTCTGCGGCCGGATAATTCCCCGCCCGCCCGCGAGCATCGCCTCGTAGAATTTTCCGAGATCGTGAATCGGTCCGCGCGCGCTCCCGCCCGGCCGGCAGACTGCGAGCGCCTCGGCGCTGTCACCCCACAACGCAAAGTTGTGCGGGATCGGTTTCATGAGCCCGGTCGCGAAGTGCATCGGCGCGATTCTTTCCTCGGCCGCATACTCGCGATGACGTTCTGGCGGCATGCCAAGCCACGTGTCACGCATGCCGAGCGGCTCGAAGATTTCCTCGCGTACGTATTGCGAGTACGGGCGCCCGTCGATTCGCCGCACGACCTCCGCGAGCGCGTACAATCCCGACGCGACGTGATAGCCCATTCGCTCGCCGGGAACCCAGCCCGGCTCGAGCGGCGCGTCGCAAAGCTCGGCGATGGTCTTTTCCCATGCGTCGCCCGACCATTGAAGAACCGCGCCGGGAAATCCGCCGGTGTGAGTGAGCACATGGCGAATCGTCACGCGCTCCTTACCCTTGGTGCCGAACTCGGGGATGTGCCGCGCGACAGGGTCGTCGAGGTCGAGCTTGTCGCGCTCCCACATCTGCGCGATCGCGACGGCGGTGATCGGCTTGATCGACGACATCCACAGCATCAGGGTGTCGGGGCGCATCGCGAGGCCCTCGCGCGACTCACCGAAGGCGAGGTCGCCGACCGTGTTACCGTCGCGCGAAACGTAAAGTTGCGCGCCCAGGTGGAGGCGCGCCTTGATTCCGTTTTCGATAACCGCGGCTGCTCTTTCCAGCGCGCTGGATCGGCTCACGATTTCGAGCCGCCTTTTTCTCGCATCGAGACTTCGTCCCATAGCAGTAGCTGGTAGCCGTCGGGGTCTCGAAGTTCTGCGCCGTAGCCCCAGAAATATTTGCCGGGTGGATTTACAAATGGCACGCCCTTCGATTGCAACTCCTTATATTTCGAATCGACGTCTTCGACCTGGAGGGTTAGCGAGCACTTGGCGCCTGAAAGTGGCGTCGCTTGCTCATAGACGAAGATCGTAAAGCCCGCATCGTCCTGGATTGCGGAGGTCTTGCGATCGGGAACTTCGAACTCAACTTTGAAGCCGAAGTTGCGCACGTACCAATCGCGCGAGGCCTGGTAGTTCGTAACCGGAAGGTTCATGTGATCGAATTTGACCATTTTGCGCCTCCTCAGTTCTCCGGCTTCGATTGCATTACATGCTTACACCGCCGCTCGACGTGGACGAGGGCTGAGCGGTCGGGCTCGCGGTCGGCATGGGCGCAGGCATTGGCGATGACGTGGATGCGGACGCGGACGCGGCGGGAGCAGGCGGCGGAACGGAGGTCGCAATCGGAGTCGGCACCGACACGGTAGGTAGCGGCTGCGAGGAAGTCGGCTCCGACGCGGGACTCGCGGCTTCCGACGGAACCGGAGCGGCCGCCATCAGGGCAGTGCCCGCGCCGTAGTCGTATACGAGCACGCCGCCCAGATGGGCAGAGTAACCGAGCGTCGCAACCGCCAGGATGGCGACGATGAGATAAATCGCGCGCGAGCCGGCCATGAAGCCGAACGCCTGAATCATGATTCGCCACACGGCGAGGATGCCGAAGGCAATCGCGAGGTACTCGCCCAGCTCCGCGTGCCGCTTCAACACCTCGCGCGCCGGCTCGCCCAGGGCGTTCCAGATGCGATCGGCCTCCATGTCGCCGGTGAAGAAGGAGCCGCCGGCCGCGAGCGCGCCGAGGATCATCAGCATGAGGGCAGTGTAGCGAAGCCAGATGCGATTGGGGGCGGAGCCGGCGACGAGATCGATCAGCACCGCGACGAATAACAACGCGACCGAGAAATGGTCGACGACCGGATGCAGTTGGTACGGTTGCAGGATTTTCACGACAGCGTCCATCGATGCTCCTTGAGTGGAAAGAGGATCAGAGTACGCGCGGGCGCGGTAAACAGGTTGGCGCGATGCGCGATCAGTGCAGTTTATCGCAGAGCACCCGCCCGCACGCAAGAATTTGGGAACCTAACCCCTTCCCTCACCCCAGGCGCGGACGCCATTCCCTCTCCCACGGAGCGGGCGATGGGAATTTGGTACTGCAGCCGGACATAGAGGGGAAGGGGTTAGGGGTTAGGTTTCTGAGGCGGCGTCGCGATCTCCAGATCGCGGATCTCGACGTCGCTCCATGCGCGTTGCGTGAAAAAATAACGGAGCGCGCGCGCCGTCGTCAGAGAGTGGAAATCCGGCGTCCACCACTCCTCGAATCCAAACTGGGGTGCGTCGGGGTTGCCCGCGAGCGCACCGCTTTGCATCTTGCCGGTCGTCACGACGACGTCGCCCGACGCGGGCGAAGCGGTCGGCGCATAGTCGCGCAGATACCATTGAAGCTGCGGCGCGTCGTCGGGGATCATCGCGCTCGCGCCGGCCGGCGGGACGGCACTTCGCACGCGCGCACATTCCCGGACAGTCTGAATCGACGTCGCCGGCTCGGACCAGAACAACAGCGCGTGCCGGCGCCAGGGCGCCTCGCTCACGTCGGGCGCCGGATACACAAAATTGGTGGCGAACTGGACGTAGAGCGTGACCGCGACGCCCGCCGCAATCGCATAACGAATCGAGCTCCATCGCTCCAACTGATGCGTCCAATCGACGGCGTAAGCAGCGACGACGGCCAGCGGCAAAAGAATCGCGACGACCGCGTCGGATCGCGTTGCTCCCACCGACGCGAATGCGGCTATGCTGGCGATCGCCCATACCATCGACCACGCCGCAAAGCGGTCGCCGACGCGTCGCGAGACGATAGCGAATGCGCCGGCTATCGCGAGAATCACGATTAGGAATTCATAAGCCGCGAGAATCGGGAGCAGCCGGCGAAGTCCCTGCTGAAAAATCATCGAGGGCGGCTCAAACCGGTGAAGTCCGTGCTGAATAGGTATCGTGGGCAGCGCGAACGCGGCGTGCAAGCAGTAGTCGAGTTCCGTTGCGAGAGACCGGTGAAAAAATGCCGTCGTCAGGATTAGCCACAGGCCGGCAGTCACGAGCGCGCAGACGACAACGAGCAGGCGGCGCCTCACCCACCATATCCTGATGCGCAAGCGGCGATGGTTGGCTCGCACGGCGGCGACGGCGCCGACGAGAATCAGCGATACGATCGCCGTGGCGGCCGTCACGTAGCCAATCGGATCCGCGGTCAGCCACAATGCGATCGCCACGCCCAGCCCCGCGGCGCGCAGCACGCCGGGACGGCGGCGCATGCTCTCAGCGATTGCGACCGCGACCATCATGAACGCAATCGACGCGATCACGGTCGAGCCGCCGCGCGAGAAATAAGTCACGCTCGGAGAAATCGCGATCAAGGCGGCGAATGTGAGCGCTCCCGCGCGGCCGAGCGCCGGACGCATCGCGAATCCGGTCGCGATGAGCAGCAGGCCGCATAACGTCACGACGATTCGCGAGTTGGCATCGGTCGCGCCCACCGTCGCGAAGATCCAGCCCTGGACAATCGTGACCCACGACGCGTCGGACAACGCGAATGCGGCGCGGCCGTGCGCCGCGATGAGGAACGCCGCGAGCGCGTCGGTCGCCGGCGCCGGATCGAGCGGACGTGCTCCCAGAGCAATCGCGCGCGTGATCAGGGCGTAGGCCGCAACCAGGTACCAGCCGAGATGCTCGGCCGTCACGACGTAGACCGCCCGCGTCAGCCGTTGATGGCTCAGGTTGAAGGCGATCCTGGCCGTGGGAGCCGCGGATGGAGGCTCAGGCTCGGCGCGCTCGATGGGTTCTTCGTCGAGCCGCCACTCGTCGTCGGGAATTCTTTCTGGACTCGCCATTATTGTTGTCGCTATTGCCCGGAGCGCGGGTTGTCAACGGCGGCGCGCCGAAAAATTAATGCGTCCGAAACGCGGATTGCCCTTGAGTGAAACGCCGGTGCGGCTATGCTGGAAGTTTCGGGTCACGTGAAAATCTTCGGCACAGAAATAGACACGCGACGCGTGGTCAACGGCACGCTGTCGTTCCTCGCGCTGGCGGCGATTATCGCGCTGTTCTTCGCATATCGCAGCCACGCCCAACATCTGATTCCGCATAACGTTCCCGTCTCGCTCGAACATCTTCCATACTACGCGTTCTGCTCGTTTTACCGGATGCTCGCCGCGTACATCATCGCGCTGGTTTTCTCGATCGTCTACGGCATGGCGGCGGCGCGCGGCGGTCTCTACGAGCGCATCCTGATTCCCGCGATCGATATCGCGCAGTCGGTGCCGGTGGTCGGTTTTTTTCCCGCCGCGGTTTATTTCTTCGTCGCGCTCGCGCACGGCAGCCGGCTCGGCGTCGAGATGGCGGCAGTGTTTCTGATCTTCACCAGCCAGGCGTGGAACATGGCGCTGGGCGTTTACGAAGCCGTCAAAACGATTCCAGAGGACTCCAAGGACGCGATCGAGTCGTTCGGCGGGCGCGGCTGGCTCAGGTTCAAGCGCCTGCTGCTGCCGGCCAGCATACCGAAGCTGGTGTACAACTCGATCCTGTCGTGGGTCGCGGGCTGGTACTTCCTCATCGCGTGCGAGATCATCACGGTCGGTCCGGCCAGCTACCGGCTGCCCGGGCTCGGTAGTTTCCTGTGGGAGGCGGCAGAGAAGGGACGCAACTTCGATCTCGTCGCGGGCCTGCTCACCTTGCTCGCGATCATCGTGTTGATGGACATGATTGTCTGGCAGCCGCTCTCGACGTGGGCCGAGAAGTTCCGCTACGAATTTGCGGCGTCGTCCGGCGCGGTGCAATCGCTGGGGATGTTCGACGCGCTGGCGGGCGTCGGGCCGGCGGTGACGCGCGCGCTGCGATCGATCCTGATGCCTCCGATACGGTTGATTGCTACCGCACTCGACGCGCTTCCGCGCGGTCCGCAGCTCACGCCCGAACAAAGCCGGCGTGTGAGCGCGATCGTGCGCACGCTGGTGATCGGCGCGATCGTGTTGTTCACGCTGTGGGCGTTGGCCCGCGGTTTCTTCGCGCTGGTCAGAACGCTCTCGCAGCCGTGGCCCTCCGACGCAAAACAGATTCCCGAAGCGATCGTCGCCTCGACGATCCGCATGACGATCGCTTACGCGATCTCGCTGGCGTGGACGGTGCCGTGCGCGCTGGCCGCCAGCGAGAGCCCGCGCTTCAATCGAGTTCTGTCGCCGATTGCGGAAATTGTCGGCTCGATGCCCGCGACGGCGCTGTTCCCCGTCATCGTGGTCTTCGTGATCCAGTTCACCGGCGGGATGAATCTTGCGTCGATCCTGCTCATCCTGACCGGGATGCAGTGGTACCTGCTCTTCAACCTGCTCGCGGGCGTAAACCAGGTGCCCGAGGACTTGAAGGAAGCCGCGCGCGCTTTCGGACTGTCCCGCGTCGCGCGATGGCGCAAGCTGATTCTTCCGGCCGTGGCGCCCTCGCTGATCACCGGCAGCATCACCGCCTGGGGCGGAGGATGGAATGCGCTGATCCTGTCCGAATACTTCGTTTACAAAAATCAGACCCACCAAGTGCTCGGCATCGGCTCGCTGCTCGACGCCGCCACCTACACTACCGGCAACGGCGTGATGATCCTGTTGAGCCTGCTGTCAATGATAGCGGTGGTGCTAATGTTGAACCGGTTGATGTGGCGGCCCTTGTATAACCTAACGACAGAGCGCTACAGGCTGGACTACTGACGCGTGCACGACGATGTGCGATTCGGACTCATCTGACCCATGGCCCTCCTCGAGCTCAAACACATCGCGAAAAGTTTCGCGCACGCCAAGGGCACGCTGCAGGTGCTCAATGACATCACCTTCGACGTCGAGGAGGGCGAGTTCGTCGCGATCGTGGGCCCCTCGGGATGCGGCAAGTCAACGCTGCTGCGCATCATCAATGGCATCGTGCCGATGACTTCCGGACAGGTGCTGTACCGGGGCCGCCAGGTCGACGGCATCAATCTCGAATGCGCGCTGGTGTTCCAATCATTCGCGCTGCTGCCGTGGCTGTCGGTCAAGGCCAATGTCGAGCTCGGACTCGAAGCGCAGGGACTGCCGCTGGCCGAGCGCGAGAAGCGCGCCGGAATTTATATCGACAAGGTGGGCCTGGACGGCTTCGAAGAGGCCTACCCGCGCGAGCTGTCGGGCGGGATGAAACAGCGCGTCGGCTTCGCGCGCGCGCTGGCCGTGGAGCCCAAGGTGCTCCTGATGGACGAACCGTTCTCAGCGCTCGACGCCCTGACGGCGATCACGCTGCGCGAGGAACTGCTCGACATCTGGCAATCGCCGGACATGCCGGTGAAAAATATCGTGCTCGTCACCCATATCATCGAGGAGGCAATCGAGCTCGCCGATCGCGTCATCGTGATGGCGTCGAGTCCCGGCCGCGTCGTCAAGGATCTCAAGGTCGAACTGCCGAGACCGCGCGACCGCCGCACGGAAGCTTTCAACGCGCTGACCGACAAGGTCTTCTCACTGATCGAGGAGCGCGGCTGATGAGTCCAGCGTCGATAACTCCGCTGCCCGATTGCGCGCTGACCGCGGTCTTCGGCCTGCTCGAATTGCTCGAGGACCGCGGCGGGCGCGAGGACGGTTACAAAATCGCGCGCGATCTCAATTTCAAATTCGGCGATTTGCTCAAGGTGATGAAGGCCGCGGAAATTCTCGGCTTCGTTTCGACTCCGGCCGGCGATGTTGTGCTCGAGCCTCTGGGGAAACAATATCTCGACGCGAAGGTCAACGAGCGCAAGCTGATAGTGCGCGAGCAACTGAAGAAACACGGCCTCTTCAGCTACTTCATCCGCCTCCTGCACGGTCAGGAGAACAAGTCGCTGACCAGGGAAGTCGTGCTCGAACATCTCGCGATGCTGCTGCCGAGCGAAAAGCCCGAGCGCCAGTTCCTCACGATGGTTGGCTGGGGGCGTTACGCCGAGCTGTTCGGCTATAACAAGGACGAGGACCGTTTCTATCTCGACAACGAATAAGGAGCGCTTGCTATGGCTACCGATGCTGAAAAAGTCGTGACCGAATTCTGCAACGCATGGCCGCGCAAGAACGTCGACGAGCTGCTCGGCTTCTTCACCGACGACGCGGTTTATCACAACATCCCGTTCGAACCCGCCAAGGGCAAAGCCGCGATCAAGGCGGTGATCAACACGCTCGTCCTGCGGATGGTCAAGTCGCTCCACTTCAAAGTGCTGCACAGCGCCGGCAACGGCAACGTAGTCTTCAACGAGCGGGTCGACGTGTTCGACCTAGACAACGGCAAAACGATCTCGCTGCCGGTTGCCGGCGTGTTCGAAGTGACGGGCTCGAAGATCAGCGCATGGCGCGACTACTTCGACCCGGCGATGTACACGAAGCAGATGCAATAGCTCTCTTTTTTATGTCCGGTCCCCCTTCCCCTCTATGTCCGGCTGCAGTACCAAATTACCCTCGCCCGCTCCGCGGGGCGGCCCGGAACGGCGCCCGCGCCTGGGGTGACGGAAGGGGTTAGGGGTTAGGTTCCCCGCTTCACGCCGGATAAGGTAAAGTTCGTCGACCAATCATAGCGATGACTTGACGCTGAATTCTGCGGTAAGCTAATGGTTGGGTGTTAAAGAAAGTCGAAAGAAAAACTCGGATTATAGTCAAGAGGTCCTCGATGCCCTACGCCCAAGGCCGCACTTTCTACGACGCCGACAGTCACCTCATGGAGCTGAGCGAGTGGCTCCCGCAGTACGCCGACCCCGGCATTCGCGAGCGGATTCGCCCGCTCTACCTGGGCGGAGCGGGAGCCAAAGCGGTCGAGCTTATCGCGCAGGCCAAGGCGCGCGCCGCCGACCCCGTCGCGACGGTCAAACTCGAAGAAAATGTGATGTCGGCGAAGGGATGGCTCGCGCTGGGCGCGTTTGACCCGGCCGAGCGCAGTCGCGCACTCGATCTGATCGGTGTGGATCGGCAGCTCGTCTTCCCGTCCTTTGCATTTTCGCAGTTTCTTGGTGGCGACGCCGAACTTCTGTGGGGTGGTACGCGCGCGCTGAACCGCGCGATCGCGGATTTCTGCTCCGCTGACCGCCGCCTGATTGCGGTCGGCTCGGTACCGTGGGGTGAGCCCACCTGCGCCGAGGCTGAAGCGGCGCTGGACGCCGGATGCGGCGCGATTCTGGTGAACTCGATGCCAGGCACGAAGTCGCCCACGCATCCTGATTTCCATCCGCTGTGGGCGATGCTCCAGGAGCGCGGCATCCCGTTCATGCTGCATATCGGCGGCGGCGGCCGCTCACTGCGCCGTGCGTTCAACGAAAATGGACTCGCGCGAACCACCGACTGGCTCGGCGGCGGCGAGAATGTCCGCTCGAAAGATTACATGGTAATCCATCAGACGCCGGAGCAATTCCTGTCCTGCATGGTGCTTGACGGAATCTTCGAAAAGTTTCCCCAGCTGCGAGGCGGTGTGATCGAACAGGGCGCGATGTATCTACCGGCGCTGCTGCGCCGCCTGGATGTCTGCCAGCAGAGTTTTCGCAAGACGGAGCCGGCGCTGAATCTGCCGCTCAAAGCGTCCGACTATCTGCGCCGCCAGGTGAAGTTCACACCTTTCCCGAACGAACCGGTTGGATGGATCATCGAGAATTCGGGACCCGAGATGCTGCTGTTCTCGACCGACTATCCTCATCCGGAAGGGACCAAGGATCCGATCGGACGCTTCGAGGCAACGATGGACCAGGTCAGCGAGCAAGCGAAGGAGCAATTCTACAGCCGCAACTTCGCCGAGATGATGGGCAACGCCGCATGAGTTGAGCTCACTGCGAGGATTTCCTGTGAACTAGGTTCCTCGCTCCCGCGCCACTTCAAGCCGGTGATAACATCTCCGGATGGCCCCGCACACTACCCACGCCATCATCGGCACCGCCGGCCATATCGATCACGGCAAGACCGCGCTTATCAAGGCGCTGACCGGGCAGGACACCGACCGCCTGAAAGAAGAGAAAGAGCGCGGCATCTCGATTGACCTCGGTTTCGCCTACTTCACGCTGCCCGACGGCACCCGCGCCGGCGTCGTTGACGTCCCCGGCCACGAGCGCTTCATCCGCAACATGCTGGCCGGCGCCCACGGCATCGACCTGGTGCTGTTCACCGTCGCGGCCGACGACGGCGTGATGCCGCAGAGCGAAGAGCATCTCGATATCCTCCACCTGCTCGGCACCAGGCGCGGGATCTTTGTCGTCACCAAAGCCGACCTCGCCGACGCCGCGCGCATCCGCGACGTGCGCGACGAGATCGAGCTGCTGGCGGAAGGCACCACGC
>JBAWCX010000292.1:0-8216 GCA_049590495.1 Binatus sp. (SeqCode) | reverse complement strand
CGTAGATGAGCCGCATCGCCTCGGCAGTCAGCAACGTCGCGCGATCTTCCGCTGCGAGTTCGCTCTGCGCCAGCGCGTAAAGTTCGCGCGCGCGTCGCGCTTCGAAATCCATCAGGCTGACGAAGTTTGGCGAATACACACCGCCGAGAATTTCTTCCTCGCTCACCTTGAAGCGCGCGAGGTCTTCCAGCGGAAGATAAATCCTGCCGCGCTCAGCATCCTCGCGCACGTCGCGCAGAATATTGGTCAACTGAAGCGCGAGCCCGAGGTTCTCCGCGTACAACCTCGCCGACGGATTGCGGTAGCCGAAAATCTCGATGCAGATGAGGCCGAGCGCCGACGCGACGCGATAACAGTAGGGCCGCAGCTCTTCCCAGGTTTGATAGCGCTTGCGCGAGAGATCCATCTCCACGCCGTTGATGATTTCCTCGAACAGCTCCCGCGGAATGTTGAATCGCCGCGCGCTATCGGCGAGTGCGCGTGAGAGCGCACGCGTCGGCGCGCCCGCATACACCCGATCGAGTTCCTCGCGCCACCGCTTCAGCAGCAGCGCCGGCTCACGAATTGATTCGTCGTCGGCGATATCGTCGATGAAACGGCAGAATGCGTAGACGGCGTGCAACGCGCGACGCCGTTCGGGCGGCAGCAGGATGAACGCGTAGTAAAAACTCGACCGCGAGCGCCGCGTGATTTCCGCGCAGCGTTCGTAGTCGGCGTCGAGCGACGCGCCGGCACCCCCAGCCGCTTGCTCGACGCCGGCGGCGCCGCCGTCAGACTTCAAGTCGTCCACGGATCGCGCTCCATCCGAGTTTCAGGTAATCGAGTTTCGCCAATTCCGGACGCATCCGGAACACGTCGTAGTTGACGCGCTCGATCGCGCGCAATATCGCCAGCCCGCCGCCCGCGAACATCACGATGTCGCGCCGTAGCCGCTTGTCCACGCGCTTGTGCAATTCGCCGCCCTCGACCAGCATCGCACGCGCGACGCCGGCTTCGTGACGCATCAGCTCGATGAACTCGTGCGACGATGTATGCGCGGCCAGGTCCGCCGGCGTTACACCGAATCGTTCCATGTCGCGCCGCGGAAGATAAATTCTCCCCTTGTCGAGATCGACCGCGACGTCCTGCCAGAAATTGGCGAGCTGCAAGCCGCTGCAGACCAGGTCCGACAGATGCTGTCGCTCCGCGTCGCGGTAGCCGAACAAATAGAGCACCAGCCGTCCGACCGGGTTCGCCGAGTAGCGCGAATAGCCGAGCAGATCGTCGAGCGTGTCGAAGCCCTTGAAATCCACGTCAGATCGAAACGCCGTCAGCAGATCCTTGAACGGCTCGCGCGGAATTTCAAAACGGCGCACCGTGTCTGCCAGCGCGATGAATACCGGATGGCGAGGCGAGCCGGCGTACGCCAAATCGAGCTCGCTCTCCCATTGGTCGAGCATGCCGCGGTCATGATGCTCGTCGGCGAAGTCATCGGCCATCCTCGCGTACGCATAAATCGCGTACATGTGCGGACGCATCTCGCGCGGCATCAGCCACGACGCGACTGTGAAATTTTCGTAGTGCGACTTCGCCAGCCGCGCGCAGAATTCGTATGCGCTCGCAACGTCGAACGTTCCCACCGGCATCGACGCGTCACGCACCGCGCTCGATGCGTACGACGTTGCTCCGCCCTGCACGTTGGCCCGCGCGCTTGCCATCGTCTCAGGCTGCGACCGGTCGCGCTCCGATAAGTTCGCGCGCCGCAGCTCGTGCCCATCCGTCGGTCTCGAGCAGATCCTCGATCGTTCGCGCCGCCGAATTGTGATGCCGATTCATCACCGTCTCGATATGACGCGGGATGTCGATGAATCGCACGCGCCCCGCCAGAAAGCCCGCCACCAGTTCCTCGTTGGCGGCGTTGAGGCATGCGGTCATCGTGTTCCCCGCCGCCAGCGCCTCGTACGCGAGCCGCAGACACGGGAAGCGCCGCAGGTCCGGCTCCTCGAATGTCAGCCGCGAATTTTCCGCGAGCGACAGCGGCTTCAGATGCGTCATCGGCAGCCGCTCCGGGTACGCCAGCGCGTACGCCACCGGAATCGCCATGTCGGGAATCGCCATCTCCGCGATCACCGAGCCGTCGATCATTTCCACCATCGAATGGATCACGCTTTGCGGGTGGATCACCACCGAGACTTCGCCCGCCTTGAGATCGAACAGCCAGCGCGCTTCGATCACCTCGAGCCCCTTGTTCATCAGCGTCGCGGAATCAATCGTAATCTTGCTGCCCATCACCCAGGTCGGATGCTTCAGCGCTTGCTCGACCGTGATCGACTCGAAGCTATCGGCGGCGAGCTCGCGGAACGGTCCGCCCGACGCGGTCAGAATGATCCGCTTCAACGACTCGCGCCCGCGTCCTTCCAGGCATTGAAAAACCGCGTTGTGCTCGCTGTCTACCGGCAGCAGCCGAACGCGATTCTCCCGCACCGCCGCTGTGATAAGCTCGCCCGCAATAACCAGCACTTCCTTGTTGGCAAACGCGATGTCCTTGCCGGCCTTGATCGCGGCGAGCGTCGGCTGCAAGCCCATCGCACCGACCAGCGCCGACATCACAAGCTTCGCCTCGGGATGCGTCGCGACCGCAATCGCGCCTTCGAGTCCGTGCGCGATCGTCACGCGCTGCGCACCGAGGCGCGCCGCGAGCTCGCGCGCGAGTTCGGGCGTCGCGACCGACACGAGTTCGGGATGAAAGCGTTGCACCTGCTCCGTCAGCAGATCGAGGTTGCGTCCCGCCGCCATCGCGACCACGCGAAATCGATCGCTGAATCGCCCGGCCACGTCCAGCGTCGTGACGCCGACCGATCCGGTCGAACCGAGAATTGAAATCGCTTTCATCGCGATTCGCTCAATGTGCCGCCGTCTCCGCCAGCCTCCGACGGAACCGCCCCAGCGCCATCAGCGGAAAGTAATGCGGGTACAAGTAATAGCGAAGATAAAAATGATTCGGAAACCCGTTGCCGGTCGATTCTCTTTCGTCCCACGCGCCCTCATCGTTCTGCCGCTCTGAGAGCCATTGCGCGCCGCGCATCGCATGTTCGCCGATTCCCGGCTCGCCCGCGATCAATCCGATCAGCGCCCACGCCGTCTGCGACGCCGTGCTGGTTCCGCGCCCGTGCCACGCCGGATCTTTGTCCGACAGCGGACTCTCGCCCCAGCCGCCGTCGGGATTCTGCTTCGACTTGAGCCACGCGACCGCCCGCTCGATCCACGGCTCGTTGATATCGACGCCTATCGCGCGCAGCCCCGCCAGCGCCGAGTACGTTCCGTAGATATAGTTGATACCCCAGCGTCCCCACCATCCACCCGCCGGCGATTGATTTTTCTTGAGCCATTCAATCGCGCGCTTCGCCACCGGATGGTTGCGGCGGTAGCCGACCGACGCCATCATCTCAAGCACATGCCCGGTGAGATCGGGACACGATGGATCGGTCACCGCTTCCACGTCCGCCAGCGGCAGATGATTCAGCCAGGTTGAGTCGTTGTCGGCATCGAATGCCGCGAAGCCGCCGTCCTTCGATTGCATTCCCATGACCCAGTTCGCGCCCGCCCGGATCGCGCGCTCTCTGGCCGCGACATCATCGGCTTTCGAGTCCGCCATCACCGACAGGATCACCGCCGAATCGTCCACGTCGGGATAGCAATCGTTGTAAAACTCGAACGCCCATCCGCCCGGCTCGAGATTGGACCGCTTTACCGACCAATCACCCTTCTTGAAGATCTGATGATCGATAAACCATTGCGATGTCCGCTTCATCGCCGGATCGTCGCCCGGCAATCCCGAGTCCAGCAACGCGCGGCCCGCCAGCGCCGTGTCCCAGTTCACCGACACGCAGGGCATGTACATGTCGCGGTCGCTGAAATGCCAAATCAGCTCGTGCGATGCCTCGATCGCCTTCTTCAGCACCGGATGGTCGTTGCGGTAGCCGTTGGCTTTCAGAGCCATCGCGCTCAGCAGGTAGCACGGCTCGATTCCACCCCAGGAGCCGTTGGCCTCCTGGTGCTCGAGGAGCCAGTTTTCCGTGCGGCGCAGCGCGGGGGCGCGCAAGGATTTGATTTGGTGTCGATTGTAGAAGCGCAGCGCCTTGTCGGCGAGATTGAGCGCGTTGCGTAGCGACAGCAATTGTTTTCCGCGCGGTTGTTTGAACTTCGTGAAATGCGGCGGCTCGATGTACAGTTCCAGCACTCCGCGCTGGTAGTCGATTTTTTTCTCGGGACGCGCCGCCTGCAGCATCATCAGTCCCATCATCGTTCCGCGCGCCCACGAGCCGAGCTCGTAAATGTTAAACGGGAACCAGTTCGGGAAGAGCGCGAGCTCGACCGGCAGCGCGGCCGTCGCATCCCACGATATCTGCCCCATCGACGCCAGGTAAAAGCGCGCGAGCGTTCCGCAGTTGACGATTCCGCCCTTCGACAGGATCCAGCGGCGCGCCGCCGCCAGCGGCTCGTCACCGGCGCGCATCCCGGTAAGCTTCAGCGCGAAATAACTTTCGATCGTCGTCGACAGATACCCTTCGCCGCCCTCGTATAGCGCCCAACTCCCGTCCGGACTCTGACTGTCCAGCAAATGCTTCTTCAGGCGCGCTTCGAGCTCGACGTCAACCGTGTCCATGAAATGGTTGAAGATGATGAACTCCGCGTTCATCTCCGCGTTCGCCTCGAGCGGCGCGTGCCAGTAGCCCTCGGGCTTCTGCAGCGCCAGCAGCGCGCGCTGGGCGCGATCGACGGTATAGTCAATCTTCGCGACGAACTCGTCATGCGGCGACATGGCAATCGCCGTATTTCCAATTTCAATTGCCTGGCTCATTTTTCACCCTTGCTTCGCGTTAAGCCCCCACCCGTGGGCGTTCGCCGCAGTCCGCTATGGAATCACGGCGCATTTCAAAACCACGCCGCGCTCGAGCATCTCAAATACCTCCGTCAGATCGTCAAGCCGCATTCGTGCGTTGACGATCGCGCCCGCATTCAGCGCGCGCCCTGCCAGCAACTCGTATGCGCGCCGCACATCGCGCGGCCGAAAGTGAAACGGCGCCATCAACGTCAGGTTGTCGTAGTGCATCCGGCGCGTATCGACGCTGAGCGCCGTGCCTTCCGGACATCCCCCGAAGAATACTACCCGCCCTCCGCGTCGCACCCGCGCCAGCGCATCCCGCCATCCTTCGACTTGCCCCGTGCACTCGATCACCAGGTCCGGGCCGAAGCCGCCGTTGAGCCGCGCGATTTGCGCAGCCGCATCGGCGCTCCGCGCGTCGACGACGCAGTCCGCGCCCAAATCCCGCGCCCACTTGAGGCGCTCTGCCCCGCGCCCCACGACCACCACCTCGCGCACGCCTGCCGCTTTCAGCACCAGCATGTGCAGCAGGCCGAACGCGCCGCCGCCGATTATCGCCACCGTCTCGTGTTTGTCGGGACGCGCCATCTCCTGCGCGTGCACCACGCACGAGAGCGGCTCGAGCAGCGCCGCTTCTTCGAATGGCAGGTCTGCCGGTTTGATAAACGTATTGCGCGCGACGACGTGCGCCGGCATCACCAGCATGTCCGCGTAGCCGCCGTGCACCATTCGCCCTACCGCGTCGTCGCAAAGATTTTCCTGGCCATGCTGGCAGTAGAAACAGATTCCGCACGGCGCAGTCGGCGCCGCCATGATTTCGTCGCCGGCCCTGAACGCCGTCACGCCTTCGCCCGCTTCCACCACGACACCTGAAAACTCGTGCCCAAACGGCATCGGAAGTTTCCACATTGGATGTCCGCGCCGAAATGTTTTTAGATCGGTGCCGCAACTCAATGTACAGCGAATTTGAATTAGCAATTCGCCGGGCGCCGGATGCGGCGCGACGTAATCGCGCAACTCGAGGCGCCCCGGCTCAACCAGCACGGCCTGGCGCGAATGCGTGCCCGCAATTTCCGCCGACGCTTCGAACGCGCTCACAGCTTGCGCTCCACGACGAACGTCGCGATATGCCGCAGCGCGTCGGCGCGAGCGCCAACGTCCGCAATCGCGCGATGCGCGCGCGTCTCGAGCTCGCGCGCCAGGTCCATCGAGCGCTCGACGCCCAGTATCGCGGGATACGTCGCCTTGCCGCGCTCGAAGTCCTTTTGCGTGCGCTTGCCCATCTGCTCGGGCGTGCCTTGAACGTCCAGCAAATCATCGACGACCTGGAACGCCAGTCCCAGCGCGCGCGCGTACGCGTCGAGCGACTCGATTTGCGACGCACTCCCGCCGCCCAGGCGCGCGCCGCCGCGCACCGACGCTAGGAACAGCGTCCCGGTCTTCTTGCCGTGCAGTTCTTCGAGCTCTTCGACCGTCTTCGACTTGCCCTCACCGAGCAGATCGATCACCTGCCCCGCGACCATCCCACTCGATCCCGCCGCCGCCGCGAGCTCCGCGACTGTCTCCAGCACGAGCGCCGGCGACGCGCTCCGGTCCGCCGACAGCGCGAGCACCTTGAATGCGTCCGTCAACAGCGCATCGCCCGCGAGCGTCGCGATCGCTTCGCCGTAGACTTTGTGATTGGTCGGGCGTCCGCGGCGCATATCGTCGTCGTCCATGCACGGCAGGTCGTCGTGGATCAGCGAGTAGGTGTGAATCATTTCGACCGCGCACGCGAGTCCCATCGCCGCTTCGATCTTGCCGCCGACCGCTTCGCACGCCGCTAGCGCGAGCACCGGCCGCAGCCGCTTGCCGCCCGCCAGCAGCGAGTAGCGCATCGCCTCATGCAAGCGCGCCGCCGCACCCGTCGGTTCCTCGACGCTATGCTTGAGCGCCAGCTCGATAGTATGAGCGCGCTCTTTCAAATAGCTGTGCAAGTCGAACACGTTTCGTCTCTTATTGGATGCCGGCGACGCTTCTTGGTTGCGGTTTTTCCGCACGCGAACGTCCCCGCGCATCGCGGAGGCTCACGGGTTATCCGCGATTGCTCACGCCACGTAGTGTCGCACCATCCGCCACGAGTCCTTCAGATTCTTCCCAAACTCGAGCGCCACCGTGCCTTCGAATCCCGAATGCAGCTTGCAGTCGCGGCAGCGGAAATCCTGCTTGGTGCGATAGTACTCCCAATCCGTCGCCGCGTGCATCTCGTCGAGCGTCTTATAGTGCCCGTTCGTGATCAGGTAGCAAGGCCCTTTCCATCCTTGCGGATTGCGCGTCACCGTCGTCCACGGACTGCACTGCATGTCGCGTTTGCCGACCAGGTAGTCAAGGTAAATCGGCGTGTTGATTATCTTGTAGTCGTTCGCCATGTCGCGGACCTTGAAGAACTTCGCCGGCATCTCTTCCTTCTTGAGATACTCGTCGTCGTTCTGCAGCACCTGGTAATGATAGCCGGGACTGAGCAGCATCCCGTCGACGCCGAGGGTGGTCAGATACTTGACCATGTCCTCGAGCTCCTGGCCGCTGGTCTCGCGGAACACCGTCGTGTTGGTCTGCACCCGGTAGCCCTTCTCCTTCAGCATCTTGATCATCTTGACGACGATGTCGAAATGCCCCTTCCTGTCGGTCACGCGATCGTTGGTTTCGCGCATCCCGTCCAGGTGCAGGTTGAAGCTGAGGTACGGACTGGGCGCCACCTGCTTGACGAATCGCTCGAGCAGAATCGCGTTCGTGCAGATCATCACGTGACGCTTCTGATCCTCGATCAGCCCGCGCGTCAGCGCCGCGATATGCTTGTACATCAGCGGCTCGCCACCGCAGATCGACACGATCGGCGCGCCCGCCTCCTCCGCCGAATGCAGCGCTTCGTCCAGCGGCATCATGTCGCGGATCGTCTCCTTGTACTCGACGATTCGCCCGCAGCCGATACACGCCAGATTGCACGCGTGCAGCGGTTCGAGCATCAGCACCAGTGGAAAATATTTTTCGCCCGCCCGCTTCTTCGCGCGGATGTAGCGGCCCAAGTCAATCATCTGTCTCAGCGGAATGCGCATAGCTCTCCTGGATGAGGTTGAAGAAAAAAAGTTAGGCGGACGGCGTGCCGCCGCCCTCCGATGTAGATGTCGCCGACGGACCGAACAGCCACTCGCCCACCATGGCGACCGCGCCTTCGGGGTCGATCGCATTTGCGCCCAAAAACAAATATTCGATCAGCAATCCGTTCAGCGCCGACAGCAGGAACGCCGCCGCCGACTCGGGCGCCGTACGCCGCTTGCAGATTCCCTTCTGCTGCGCGTTCCCGATCAGTTCGATC
>JBAWCX010000291.1:0-7195 GCA_049590495.1 Binatus sp. (SeqCode) | reverse complement strand
CTCGCCCAGCGCGAATACCGCCGTGCCGCGCCCGCGTTCGTCTTGGGGCTCCGCCATGAACTGCATGATCGGCAGCGTGCCTTGCGCGTCGCCGATTCGGCCTAGTTCCGCCACCAGATGAAGTTTTACGATTTGGTCCGTGGATCGCAGAAACAGCATCGACGACATCGGCGCTACTGCCGCATTGGCCTCGCGCGCACCGAGGATGTCGACCGCCTTCAGCTTTACGCGCAAATCCGGGTCGGCCATCGACTGAATGAGGATCTGATTGACCTCGGGATCCTGCAGATCGCGCAGCTTTGTCAACTCGCTCAAGCGCACATTGGGATCCGCATCTTTTAGCCCCAGCTTTACGTCTTTTATGATCTTGAACGGCGTCTCTTGCGCGGCGCGACTGGCGACGTCATCGACGCCGGGACGAACCTGACCTTGGTGCGACAGAGGGTTGCTGCTCAGGGCGCTACCAAGGCCCTGACCACCATATTGCGCGAACGCCGCATCAGTAAGGGCGAGTACGGCCAATGCAACGAAGGACAAAAGGCTCAGGGTTTTAGTCATTCGCCTGCTCTCTGTCATAGTTGCGATGGAGCGCGATTCTTATGTCCTCGCTAGGATCCAAGTCGGGGCCAATTTCGGCAGATTAGCCCTCGGGTAACCGGCGCTTGACGATTGCGTTCCTCTACCACTAGTCATCTTTTCTATCGTCGTTCCCATCTTTTCTATCGTCGTTCCCCTTGATTCTAGCTCCAGGAAGCTGTCCGCCTCCCGGTGTGAAAATCACTGAGCATTCAACGATAATTGGCGTCTTCTGAACGGATACCTCACCGGCCGACGCCGCACTCTCGATGTCGGCCTGCGAGGTCAGCGCGCGTGGCTGGGTTCCGGGATTCCACGAAACCAGGCTAATTTGCCACAACGGGGAGTAATTCGTATCGGTGTTACCAGGACCCGCAGGATGGGGTGCGGAGGCTAGTACATTTCCCTGGGTAAAATTGGTGAACACGAAAATGTCGTCCACGGCGGTGGAGTCAGGCAGAGACGCGAAGTTCTGAGGAATGAAATTGGAGTTGAATCCCTTGGCGATCTGTTGTGCGGTAGCAAAGGTAGGTGTCCCAGGAGCCGCGTCGACACCGACTTCCGGTGTGATGTAGAGTGCGGTTGCGCCGTTGAAGAACCCTTCCTGTAGAGGAAGGCTGACTCTTGGTTTCTCCTGGGCGATCGCGGTACCCGATGCGGAAATTAACGCCATCGTCAACGCGAACGCGGCGAACCGTGCAAACCGATTGAATCTCATTCCAGAGTCCTCCTTGTTTTTGTCACCCGCTATGCCCTGACCTAGAGCGACGTGCTGCAATCACGAACGCATGAGCGGGTATGGCTCGAATCATGCGCCTGAAGCGCAGACTCTCGCTCGATGAGCGTCTTGAGTGCCTGCCGAGCCCGATGGAGCCGCACCTTGACGGTGTTCGCTGTAGTCGCGAGAGATCGCGCGGTCTCCTCGGTATCAAGTTCTTCGACATCTCGCAGCAGAATGACGCACCGGTATTTGTCCGGTAGCCGCTCGATGCAGCGCCGCACCATCTCACGCGAGTCGCGACGCTCGAGAATCACCTCAGTGGCGTCGGTCCGGGTCGCTGGGCCATCGATCCACTCGCCGTCGTGACCGAAGCGCGGCAGTAGCGGTTCTATGGGTTGCTCACTCCGGCGGCGCCTGGATCGCAACTGCACGAGCGACGCGTTCACGACAATGCGATGAAGCCAGGTAGAAAGCATCGCGTCGCCATTGAATTTGTTGAGCGCGCGAAATGCAGAAGCGAACGCCTCCTGGACGGCATCCTGCGCGTCACACTCGTTGTTCAGAATTCTGCGCGAAGTCGCCAGCATTCGTCCGCCATATCGCTGAACCACCAAGCCGAAGGCGTCCTCGTCACCGGCGCGTAGCTGCGCGAGCAACTCCCGTTCGTCTTCGTTGCCCGCGTAGTTCGACTTTGGCGATTGTGGTGAGTGATCCTCGACCAGTGTGCGCACCAGCTCCGAGCATTCCTCTAATACGCAGCCTCTCTTAATGAGATCGCGCACTAGGGTAACGCCCTCACTGTCCGCAAACGTCACACCCGACAGATCGAGCTCGATGTTATTTCCGTCGGCAAGGTGCTGGTCGCATACTCCGGCCAATTCGACGGACGAGGCCTTGTTTATTCGCCCCTCGACGATAACTCGAGTTGCTCTGTTCTCACGGGGAACGACAGTGATTCTTATCATGGCCTCGGTTAGAGCAAGGCGCAGACCACGATCAGGATCGCAACGATTTCGGGGATTTAACTCTTTGAAGGCCGCGAGCCGCGACACTCGCCCGCGATATATCGCGGATCTACGAAACTGCTTGAGTACTCCGCTGAACGCCGAACTTTTTCATCCGGCTGCGCAATGTGCTGGGATTTAGTTTCAGCAACGCCGCCGCTCCATCGGTTCCTTCGATTCGCCAGTTGGTTCGTATCAGAACTTCGAGAATGTGATTGCGTTCCACCTGATCGATGCTTTGCGGCGAAGGAGCGCGAGGACTCTTTTCCTCCGGCGCAGGCCGCGGCGCGGCGGGTTGCGCGCTAGAGACGGCTGCGATCTCTGGTAAAACACCGGGAGCGACCTCAAGTTCGATTCCGGGCGATAGGATTACCGCGCGCTCGATCACGTTTTCGAGCTCGCGAACATTTCCGGGCCAGCTGTAGTTCATCAGCCGTTCCATTGTCTCTCGCTGAATGCGGGTGATCTTACGCCCGATTTTCAGGCTGAAGCGGCGGACGAAGTAATGCACGAGCGGTGGAATATCTTCGCGACGTTCACGGAGCGGCGGCAATTGAATTGGAAAAACGTTTAGTCGGTAGTACAAGTCCTGCCGGAAGGTTCCCTCGGAAGCAGATCGGGAAAGATCTCGATTGGTTGCTGCGATCACGCGCACGTCAACCTTGATGAGATTCGACCCACCGACCCGTTCGAACTCTTGCTCCTGGAGAACACGCAGCAGCTTCGCCTGCAAATCCGGCGGCATGTCGCCGATCTCATCCAGGAAGATTGTTCCGCCGTGAGCGAGCTCGAAACGGCCGATGCGGCGATCGATCGCGCCGGTGAAGGCTCCCTTCTCATGACCGAACAACTCGCTTTCGATAAGACCAACCGGAAGAGCGGCGCAGTTCACCTTGACCAGCGGCCGATTTCTGCGCTCGCTATTCGAGTGTACGGCGCGCGCAACCAGCTCCTTTCCGGTGCCGGTTTCCCCGAGAATCAGCACGGACGAATCAGTGCTCGCGACGAGCTTTACCTTTTCGATCACCTCGGCAAGGGGCCGGCTCTGCCCGACGATCTCCTCGAAGTTGTGCGTTTCCTTGATCTCTTCAATCAGGTACGTGTTTTGAGCTTCGAGGCGCGCCTTCTCCCGCTCCATGAGCACGCGGTCTGTTACATCAATAAACATAGTGCGCGTGTAACTGCCGTCGGGGGCCGGCCTGGACCAGCACTGGATCCACACCGGCTGGCCGTCGTCCTTCCGGCGCAGCTCAAGGACTGTGCCGGTGGTAGCGGTGCCGTGCCCCATTGAGTCAAGCCACTCGCCCAGGCGGCGCTGGGCCCCGGGAGTATCGGGCACCAAAGACTTCCCCGTCATCTCGGCGATCTCTTCAGGCTTAAGCCCGAGAATCCTCATCGCCGTGCGGTTAGCTTCGATAAACCGAGAGTCCAGGCCCTCGTGCACATACGCTATCGGAGCCTCGTCGAACAAGTCGCGAAAGCGCTCTTCGCTCCTCAGCAACGCCTCGTTGGCATGGCGCAGCGCATCCTCGGTGCGCAGGCGCACTAATTCGGCGCGCGCTCTGGCGGCAAAGATCCGCATGATCGCAAGTCCACGAGGCCCATCCGGCATGGGCTGCTCGGACAGGATTGCCAGGTGGCCGACGACGGTTCCTGACGAATCGATCAGCGGGACGCCGCAATAGCTCTCAACGCGCCACCGCGTAAGACCGACGTCCGCGGGAAAGAGTTGGCAGATCCGTTCGGGATGATGCGAGGACTTGCCGTTCAGCACAGCTTCGCACGGAGTACCGTCGAGCGGGGTTTCGAAATTTTCCAGGAAAGTTCCGCGTCCCCACACCGCACGCGTCCGAAACCGCAGACGATCTACGAGTAGTTCGGAGACAAACGCGTACTCGCAGCCGAGGGCCGATGCGAGGTGTTTGACGAGCGAATAGAAGAAACGATCGCCTGTTTCCGATTCCGCGCCCTCGACGATCTCGCGCAGCGCCGCGTCATCGGGGGGGATATCGGTCGTGGATTGCTTCGCACCCATCAAAGATGGCTCCGCCCTCGACGCTCAAGGATTTTGCTGGGGAATCCCTTCTTTTGTCAATCCGTCCATACGCCAACGGAAGCGATGAAACCGGGCGGCCTCAAACGCATCTAACGTATGGAACAATCCGCTGGTTTCAAGGGTTCCACGGCGGTCGAGTCAATTGGATCAGGCTGAAAATCATGATGATGGATGCGGGGATCCTCTGGGATCCGAACGAGGCGCGGATTGCCCCTGCCGGGTCCTCATTCTCGGTGGCGGGTTCGGCGGCATATACGCCGCGATCGAACTGGAACGAGCGCTGCGCGGCCGCCACGACATAAACATCACCCTTGTGACGCGCGACAACTACTTTTTATTCACGCCGATGCTCCATGAGGTCGCGGCGAGCGATCTCGAGATGAACACCATCGTCAATCCTCTTCGCAAGCTGCTCTGGCGGGTGAAGACCTTCACCGGAAATATAGAAACCATAAATCTCGAACGACGATGTGTCGCCGTCACTCATGGATTCGATCGACACGTGCATGAGCTTCCGTACGACCATCTGATTATCGCGCTCGGTTCGAGCACGAATTTCTTCGGACTGCCGGGGGTCCAGGATGCGGCGCTGACTATCAAGACACTGGACGACGCGATCGAATTAAGGAACCGTCTGATCACGCATCTCGAAGAGGCGAACTCGGAATGCGCGGCCGGCGAACGGCAGCCTCTGCTCAGATTTGTGGTAGTCGGTGCTGGTTTCGCCGGAGTCGAGACGCTGGGCGGAATTAATGACTTTGTGCGCGAGGCAATCCGTTTTCATCCAAACCTGACGCCGGAATTCGTCCGCACGATTCTTATATCGTCCGACGAGTTCATCCTGCCGGAATTGGGCAACAAGCTGGGGGCTTACGCGCAACGGAAGCTGGCTGCCCGCGGGGTTGAGATAATCACGAGCGCGCGAGTCACTGGCGTGCGCGACGGCGTGGTCGAGCTATCCGACGGGCGGACAATTACAGCCACCACACTGATTTGGGCGGCCGGCAATGCGCCGAATCCTCTGGTCGCAGCTTTGCCAACGCCGAAAAGCGGCGGACGGATTCTCGTTAATGAATATCTCGAAGTTAAAGAATTTCCCGGCGTTTGGGCTCTGGGCGACTGCGCGTCCATTCCCGACCGCAAGACCGGAGGATTCCATCGACCTACCGCTCAGCACGCGATTCGCGAAGGCAGATGCGTTGCGCGCAACATCGCCGCAGAAATCCTGAGAGGAAGGAAGAGACCGTTTCGCTTCTCGACGTTAGGGCGGCTCGCCGCGATCGGACAGCGCTCCGGGGTGGCGAATATTTTCGGCCTCAATTTTTCGGGATTTCTTGCCTGGTGGCTTTGGCGGACAATTTACTTGTTCAAGCTCCCGCGGCTCGAAAAGAAGATGCGGGTTGCTCTCGATTGGACACTGGATCTGTGTTTCGCGAAGGATTTTGCATGCGTGACTGCCAGACATCCTTCGAACACGACGCCATCGAAAGGCTCTGATGAGAAGGAAGTAAACCGTGCAGCGTAGTGAATTGACTTGCCGCGAGTTCGTCGGCCTAATTCGTAGATTACGAGACGATGAATTGAGCGATGTTGATCGTCGAACATTCTTGCAGCACCGGGCGAAGTGCGTCCGATGCTCGCACTATCTGAAAGGATATGAGCTGACAATTAGCGCGGCTAAGCGGATAGCGGAAGATTCGCGCGAGCCGGGCGAAACGATGATGCCGAAGTCTCTTGTCAACAGGATCCTGGACAGTAGACTCAAGATTGGAAGTGGTTCGTAGGCTACGCCGCTTGGTCGATTCGATGGATGATTCCGTCCTCAATCCATCGTAGAAGAAGCGCCGCCGATTCTTGCGCCGCTCCGGCCTCGGGCAAGTCAGCGAATGTTTCACAGATTGTCGCGAACGGCTCGCCCGAGATCATCTTCGTGAACGCCGCTGACTCCCGCTCGTCCATCGGCGCATGAAACACTCGGCAGTCATTTGCGCGCCAGACGCGTAACGAAGTCTCGGCCGCCGTCACTTCCAACGATATTCCACCAGACCAAAGGTGATGAACGGGGTATTGAGCGCGCAAAGTTTTGATCGCGGGTATCGCAGAGAAGCGTAGAGCCGGCCAGGCATCTGCAGGAACGGAGATAAAGTCCTCGATCGTGACACATTCAGCATCGGGTGCGTCAAAAACCTCGATGCGGCCCCACTCCAGTTCGGCGAGATCGGCAATGCACTTGGGCATGTCTGTTCTGTGCCGTAGGAATTCAGACAGCGCGTGGCCCAGGTGACGCACCGACGGCCACCGTGAAGGAAACGCCTCTAGATAACCTTTGACAATCTCATCAAATTGCTCGGGGCCGAGGAGCGCGGCTACCCGAGGGAAGTCTTCGCGCAGGACATCGCGGAGCCGCAAATAGTAAGCGTCCGCGTAAACGGCGATTCGTGTTTTCCGATCGCTATCATCGCAACCGCGAACCAACCGGACAAAGGCGGGGGCAATTGAGTCTCGCCCGGGTTGGACCGCTACAGATTCCCAGAACAAGCGCTGCACTTCATAGAGAGATGGAGCTGGCATTGAGTACCTCGCCCTCGATTTCACGCGCGCGATTTGCTTCGGCCAGGAGTTCTTCAAAAGGAGGTATCTGGTCGTCCCACTCTACGAGCGTCGATACCCGGCCGAACCGTCGCACGGCCTCGCGATAGAGCCGCCATACCGGTGTAGGAACAGGATGGTCGTGAGTGTCGATCAGCAAATCTCCCGAGTTGCTGTTACCGGCCAGGTGAATCTGCCCGACCCGCTCTCTGGGAATTCCCGAAAGATATTCCAGCGGAGAGAAGCCGT
>JBAWCX010000290.1:0-2643 GCA_049590495.1 Binatus sp. (SeqCode) | reverse complement strand
GCCTTAGTACTGGGTGCAGCGGTCACCCCTGCCCAAGGAAGCGTGAAACCCAGGAGGGGTTTCACATTTAATAAATGTGATTTCTCCTTCCCCGCTCTACGCGGCTGCGGTTCTCGCGACCGCGATGCGCGACTTCTCCTCACCGAGCGGCAGTGTGGCGCGCATCGCGAGCGCCGATACTAGCGCCATCGCAAGGAACAAGATCCAGGCGCCGGAGTAGCTGCCGGTCACGTCGAAGATCCGCCCTGCTATAGCCGGCCCGGCCGCAAACCCGAACGTGGTGAACAGCGCCTGTAGTCCAAGGATCGAGCCAAGCCGCCGGACGCCGAGAGATTCGTTGATCACGAGCGGCAGCAGGTGCGTTTCCCGCACTAATCCGAACACCAGGATGAACGCTGCGACTGCCGCGAAGTGCGCGGCTCCCAGCAACAATGCGATACCGGCCGCGCCGGCGACGAACACCGCCGTGAGCATCACGCGTCCGCCGCGACGATCCGCCGAGGATCCAATTGCAAAACTCCCGATTGCGCTGAATACGAACATCGAGGCGAAGAGCCCGGCGGCAATCGTGGGCGCATATCCGATGCCGGTGAGATAGGGAATCAGATGGACCCTGATGCCGACATTCGCAGTGGCGAACAGAACTTCGGCGATAGCAATCATCCAGAACGATCGCGACCGCAGCGCTTCGCGCAGCTCCAGGCCGGGCACCGCGACCAGGTTGCCGCCCGCAGCCCGGACGGAATCTCCAGCCTTCGCGTCCGGCCGCGTCCGCACGAATGCGGCCAGCAGCGGAATCACGACAAAGATGATCGGGACGGCCATCGCGAAGTATCCCGCGCGAAATCCGTAATGCAGCACCACGTAGTTTGCGATGATTGTAGTCCCCGTGCCGCCGAGCGGGATTCCCGCAAACGCAAGCCCGAGCGCCAGCCCCCGATTCGCCTGAAACCAGTTGGTAATCACCAGCGCCGTCGGAATGATCGTCGAAGCAGTGATTCCGATCCCGAGGAATATAAAGATTATCAGGAATTGCGCCGCCGAATTCGCGCGACTGAGCGCCACGAAACCCAGCGCCACCACCGACGCGCCCGCGATCATCACCTTGCTCACCTCGATCCGATCCATCAGCCATCCAACCGCCGGACTGCTCAGGCCCGCGGCCAGCGGCGCGGTCCCGACCAGCAGCGAGAAGAACCCGCGGCTCCATCCGAAGTGTTTGACTACCGGCAGGAAGAAAACTCCGCCGGCGTTGACCGGCCCCCAGATCAGAAACAAGGTCGCGAAAAGCGCGCCGACGATCGCCCACCCTCGTTTATCCTGGTCGCTCATGAATAGTGCCTCTCCATGCTTTCGGGATTCGAATCCCCGGTGAAGTGCCCGTGGATGAAATCCTTGCGCGCAGCGCCCGCCTGTGAATATTAGGTATCTGTGCACATCTGCGGTGCACAATTTCACGGAGGAACGATTCCAAATGGAACAGTGGGACGACGTCCGCTTCTTTCTCGCCACCGCCCGCGAAAGGAGCCTGTCAGGGGCGGCGCGCGCGTTGCGCGTCGATCACGCGACCGTCGGACGCCGGCTCATATCGTTCGAGCGGCGTCTCGGGGCCAAGCTCTTCAATCGGACTCCCGAAGGATTTGCAATCACCGCGGCCGGCCAGGCCATCTTGAACCAGGCCGAGGGGATGGAAGCCGCCGCGCTATCCGTCGAGCGGCTGGCGACGGGCCACGACGCGAGGTCGAGCGGGTTGGTGCGATTGACGACGCTCGAAATGCTCGCGAACCAGGTCATCATGCCGGCGCTCGCTACGCTCCTGCAGAATCACCCACAACTCCAGGTGGACTTGCTGGTGGGCCTGCGCACGCTCGACATCGCGCGACGGCAGGCGGATATCGCAGTGCGCATCGCGCGCCCTCCCGACGCCAGCCTGATCTGCCGCAAGCTCGGAGAATTTGGAGTCACCGCTTATGCCTCACCGAGCTACCTCGCGGCTCACGGCCGACCTAAACGCGGCGCGGGCCTGCGCGGTCATTCTCTGATCACTTTCCTGGTGACCCCGCCGTCCCTTGGCGTGCCCTTTCACGGGGAATCGCTCGACGGCGCACGGGTCGCGATGCATACGACGAGCGGGTTCACGCAGATCAAAGCTGTCGCCGATGGAATCGGGATCAGCGAGTTGGCTTGTTGCGTGGCCGACGATCGGCCGGAACTCGAGCGCCTATGGCCGGATGAACGGCCGACGATGCGCCAGGTGTGGATGGTCATGCATCAAGACTTGCGACGTGCCGCCAAGATACGGCTGGTCTCAACCGCGATCGCCGAAGCCTTCGAACGCGAGGCCCAGGTTCTACGCTATGGTCGCCTCCGCAAACGGCGGCTTCTCCCTAAATAAAAGAGCGCCGCGTCAGTGTGGCGGCTTCTTGGCGTTCTCCTTCTCCTGCTGTTCCTTGTAGACCTCGTCCATTTTTGGCTCGAGCGTCTCGTAGAATTCCTTGATATGCCCGACGTTGGCGCCGAGGTCACCGGGGAAGTAGCGCAGGATCGAGGTCACATCGGGGCGGGCCAGGCCGGAACGCGAGCACACCTCGATCTCGCCTCCCGGGTCGATCGTGATCCTCACGTCATCCTCAAGTTTGAAAA
>JBAWCX010000289.1:0-4054 GCA_049590495.1 Binatus sp. (SeqCode) | reverse complement strand
GGATCGAGCCCCGGACCATCGCCGGCGTCCGCCGCATCTCGGCGCGCTCGCGCAGCAGCGTCTTGACGGCGCGCTCCTCGGCGAAGCGTGCGCGACAATTCACGCATCCCGCCAGATGCTCTTCGGCTTCGCGCAACTCCGACGCGCTCAACTCACCGTCAACGTGAGCCGACAGATATTTCTCGATGTAGGTGGCGCAGTCCATTTTTATCGTGCTTGGCTCGCTACACTCCAACCGGCATCATACTCCGGAGTCAAGACCGTATTATTCCCCGCTCTTTGGCAAAGCCTGTTAACACATCGCGCAGCAGAGCGCGTCCACGTGATACTCGCGATTTTACCGTGCCGATCGGTATATTCAGAACTCCCGAAACCTCCTGGTAACTCAGCTCTTCTACGTCGACGAGCACAATCGCCTCGCGAAACTCTGCCGGCAAACCCGCCAGTGCCGTCTCGACCTCACCCTCCATCCCTTGTCCCGATAGCATAGCCTCGGGATTCGATCCGGCCGGATCGGCACGCAGACTTTCCCCCTCGACCTTGCGCTCGAAGTCCTCTGCGGACGAAGCCGGCTGCTCGCGAGACGATTTGCGATAGCCGTTGCGAAAATTGTTGAACAGGATGGTGAGCATCCACGCGCGGCAATTCGTCCCGCTCTCGAATTGATGAAAGAAGCGGTACGCACGCAGCACCGTTTCCTGCAGCAGGTCGTTGGCGTCGTCGGGATTGCGCGCAAGCCGGATCGCCATCGTGTAGAGCGCGTCGAGATGAGGCAGTGCCTCGTCTTCGAATCGCTTGCGTCGATCCGCGCCGGTGCCGCTCTTGTCCGTCATATGCCAATTTTAGAAACATAGCATCCCGCATCATTGAAATCTTGCATAGGCCCGGAATGTTCCCACTGGCGCAGGTTTATTTTGCGATCGATCGCCGATCTCGCGAATCACCGCGGAATCCGGTTCGCCGCGATCTCCGTAGTATCATCAGATGGAACCGTCGTGCGGCCCGGGACGTTTAGACTCTGCGGCCGAGGTGTAGTAATTTCGGCCCGAACACATAACCTGAGGAGATAGCGAGTATGACGAAGAGCAAAGTTACGGGCGCGATGCTGGCGACTGCCGTCGCGCTGATTTTCGCGGGCAACGCCGTGTACGCAGCTGACAGTACCGATTCGACTGCGGCCTCACAGGTGAAATGCGTCGGCGGCAACGCGTGCAAGGGCCAGAGCTTGTGCCAGAGCGCAGAGAGTAGCTGCAAGGGCTCGAACGCCTGCAAGGGCAAGGGCTACGTGATGACGCCGACGGCCAAGGAATGCATCGCGGCGGGCGGCAAGCCGGACACCACCAAGAAAGACTGACTGAGCGCGATTGCGAGCGATGAAGCGGTCCGACTTCCCGATGCTCGGTTACGGCGTCGGGCTTAGACGCCAGCACTACAGCCACGTCCTTGAGACTCGTCCCAAGGTTGATTGGTTCGAAGTCATCTCTGAGAACTTCATGGTCGAAGGCGGGCGCGCGCTCGAAGTTCTCGAAGGCGTCCGCGCCAACTATCCAATCGTGATGCATGGCGTGTCGATGTCGATAGGATCGACCGATACGCTGAATCTCGCCTACCTCCGGCAACTGCGCGACCTCGCGCGGCGCTTCGAGCCTGCGTGGATTTCGGATCACCTGTGTTGGACGGGAGTAGGCGGGCGCAATCTGCACGACTTGCTGCCGCTGCCATATACGGAGGAGGCGCTCCGCCACGTCGTCGCACGCATCCGCAATGTGCAGGACGCCCTCGAGCGCCCGATACTTATCGAAAACGTCTCGAGCTACATGGCGTTCGCCGATTCGACGATGACCGAGTGGGAATTCATTTCAAGTATCGCGACTGAAGCCGACTGCGGAATCCTGCTCGACATCAACAACATCTTCGTGAGCGCGTTCAATCATCGCTTCGACGCCAATGACTATATCGACGCGGTGCCGCCCGAGCGTGTCGTGCAGTACCATCTCGCGGGGCATAGCGACCACGGTACTTACCTGCTCGACACTCACGACCATCCGGTGCGCGACGAAGTGTGGGCGCTGTATGAGCGCGCGGCGCGGCGCTTCGGCGCGGTCTCGGCGCTGGTCGAATGGGACGACAACATCCCGGAGTTCGCGGAGTTGGCGCAGACCGCGGAGCGCGCTCGTTCCATATTTGGCATGACGGCGCTGAAAGCTGAACATGATTCGCTTGAAAAATCTGGAAAGCCTGCTCTATCGGCTGATCACCGCGCCTAGCGGCGTCGCCGAGGGACTCGCGGCCGAGCGCGATTTCGATGCGGCCGCACTCGGCGCGATCGTGCTCGGCGACGATCGCCTGTCGGCGGAAGCTCGCGTCGACATTTACGCGAACATGTATTTCTACCGCTTGCGCGACGCGCTCAAGGAAGACTTTCCCGCGACGCTCGCGGTCCTCGGCGACGACAATTTTCACAACCTCGTCACCGGCTACCTGGTCGAATATCCACCTACCGAGCCGTCGATCTCTTATTGCGGACGCTATCTCCCGACCTGGCTGCGCGACCATCCGCTGCGTGAAGGCGCGCCGTTTATCGCGGACCTCGCTGCCCTCGAGCGCGCAATCGTCAAGGTGTTTCACGGCCCCGACGCCGCGGCACTGGAGCCTGACGCACTCCGCGCCATCGCACCTGCGGACTGGCCCGCACTGAAATTCGCGATTCAGCCGTCGGCACAAATCCTCGCCCTCGATTGGCGAGTCTCCGACCTGTTGCGGGCCGTAGAGGAGCATCGACCCTGGACTCCCGCACCGCGCGCCGCCGTAAAAGTCCTCGTATGGCGCCGCGACGCCCGTGTCTTCCACCGCGACCTAGAAACGGCCGAAGCCGATGCGCTCGACGCAGCCTCCAGCGACGTAACCTTCGCAGAAATCTGCGAACGCGTAGCAGCCAACCCCGACATTCACGATCCCGCAGCCGCATTGAATCAAATGCTAGCCCGCTGGCTCTCCGACGGCCTCCTCGCGCGCGGCTGATCTTTTCCTGTCCGTCTCCCCCTCTCTCTGCAAGGGAGAGGATGAAGGTGAGGATCCAATTATAGCGCGCAGCGCGATTCAGGATTTTGCCTCCGTGATTGAGATGATCTTTGCCCGCTGCACAGCTATAAGAAATGTTGAGCGCGCGATGCGCCTTAACTCATGGCGGCGAATCCCAAAGTTACTGGCGATACCATCACCGTCGAACGTCCATCGAGCCGCGAGCAGTTCGAGGAGTTCGCGCGCCTGCCATTTCAGGTTTACGGCGCCCGCGATGCCTGGTGGCCGCCCGACGTCCAGAACGAGATCGATCTGCTGTCGCGCCGCAGCCTGCTCTCGTCGCACCTTGAGGTCACGCCTTTCTGCGCGCGCCGCGCGGGCCGGGTCGTCGCGCGTGTCAGTGCGGTTATCAATCGCCGCTATATCGAGCACTGGAACGAGCAACTCGGCCAATTGATTCAGTTCGAAGCGCTCGAAGACGAGGACATCGCCGTCGCCGCGATGCTCGACGAGGCGGTGCAATCTCTTCGCGAGCGCGGGATGCGCGCCGTCCGCAGCGGCTTCGCGGCGTTTCTGGATTATCCCTATGCGATCGACAACTACGATTCCTTGCCGTCGTTCCTGCTGCGCGGAAATCCTGCGTCATACCATCGCTACTTCAAGGAGGCCGGCTTCGTCACCGAAAAAGGACAGGTCGACTACACTACGCCGCTCACCCCCGAAATCATCACGCGCTATCGCCTGATGGCCGAGGCGACCGCACAGGCCGGCGTCACGATTCAAAGTTGGCGCGAGTTCGGGTTCCTGGCCGCGATCGATGCGTGGACCGACGTGACCAACGCCGCGTTCGATCGCCATTGGGGATGGAATCCCGTGACGCGCGCGGAAGTGCGCCCGATGCTCACGTCGCTGTGGGAAACTCCGGTCGCCGACCTCTCGATGCTTGCGACAATCGGAGGCGAGTGCGTCGGCGCCGTGTTCTCGGTGCCCGACCTGAGTCCCGCGCTGGCCCGCGTCCGCCGCGGTGTCCGGC
>JBAWCX010000288.1:0-2063 GCA_049590495.1 Binatus sp. (SeqCode) | reverse complement strand
CTGCTTACCTGAGTGAAGAGGAATTTCATCGATTGCGCGACGAAGCCGAGGAGCGCGGCATTACCTTGTCGCGATATGTGAAGGAGCGTCTCTTTCAATCCGAAGGCGGCTCTGGACTGACTTTCTCGGATGCGACACTGGCCGCGGCTGAGAAACGAATCATCCAGACGAGTCGCGCTTTCACGGCGGAAACTCTGAAACCGCTCGCTCACCAGCTCACCACTCTGCTCGCCATGATCGACCAGTTTGCTCTGAGCATGCTGAGCCATTTGCCCGAGATACCCGAAGCGCAACGCAAGCAGGCGCTCGCTTCAGGCCAGCGGCGCCATCGCGGATTGCGAGCCGAAGTGGAGGAAACGCTGAAACGGATGGAAGAGCCAGCGCCAGCGCAGAAAAGCGGCTCCGGCCGCAACGGAGAGTCAGCATGATCGCGGCACAACAGCTTCAGGAGCGTCGCCTGGACGAACTCCTCAGACGGCAGCTCGGTGCAAGAATTTTGGCGGCGATCGGCGATCCCCAGATCACCGAGATCATCGTCAATGAGGACGGGCGCGTCTGGTTCGAGTCCTACGGCAAGGGAATGCACGAAGCCGGCCTGCGACTCATTGCGTCGCAGGTAGAGAGCCTCATCGGAACTGTGGCGGCGTCGCTCGGAACTGTAGCCAACGCGAGCAATCCGATCGTGGAGGGCGAATTGCAGATCGAGGGCATTCGATTCGAAGGCCTCCTTCCACCAGTCGCAAGAAAGCCCTGCTGCGTAATGCGCAAGCCTGCGCAAGTGCTTTACTCGCTCGACGACTACGTTCGCGACGAGATCCTCGACAACGCGCATGCGCACGTTCTGCGCCATGCAATCGATCAACGCCTGAACATCGTCGTCGCCGGAGGCACTGGCAGCGGCAAGACGACTCTCGCGGGAGCGATGATCAATGAAATGGTCGGGCGCTCCGACCCGAATGAGCGCTATGTGATCATCGAGGACACTCTCGAAATCCAGTGCCGTGCCCACAATCTTGTCCAGCTTCACACAGCTGAAAGCGCCGACATGACACGCCTGGTCCGCACGACGATGCGGCTACGTCCCGACCGCATCATCATCGGCGAGGTCCGCGGCGCCGAAGCGCTCGCTTTGCTGAAGGCATGGAATACCGGCCATCCGGGCGGAGTCACCACGATCCACGCCAATAGTGCACGAGCTGCGCTGACGAGGCTCTCCAGTCTCGTGCAGGAGGCGGGCGTGCCACCGCAACCAGAACTCATAGCCGAAACCATCAACCTGCTTGTATTCATCGTCCGCAGTTCTGCGAGACGACGAGTCACCGAAGTTGTTCGCGTCGCTGGATACAACGCGCGCGACGGATTCGCGCTTGCGCCTGTGAAGCTGGACGAAGGCCACGAAGCCATCAGGGCTTGAGGTTTATTCGATCACCGAAGGAGGTACGTGAAATGAAGCGGCTGCAAGAAAGTAAAAGTGCGTGGAGGAAATGGGCGTCGTCGATTGCTTATGCATACGGGATCGTCACATTCACATGGCCAGTCAAGGCGTTCGCGGCTGTCGCCGCAGGCGGCGCTCTGCCGTGGGACGCGCCGCTCACGACTCTGCAGAACGACCTTCAGGGTCCGGTCGCTCACTCGATCACCACCGCAGCGATCATTGGCACCGGGATCATGTGGTCGGTGAGCGAACACGGAACCGGCGTGCGGAAAATGTCGTCGCTCGCGTTCGGCGGCTCCTGCGCGCTGGGCGCAACACAGCTGATGACGACCTTATTCCCACTCGGTGGAGCGCTCTTCTAGGGAGGATTGGGTGATGGTCGAAGCGGAACGGCGGATCAGCGCGATTCATCAATCGCTCACCCAGCCAATTCTTCTCGCTGGCGCGGAACGGCCTCTGGCGATCGCCAACTGGATCACAGCCGCCGCTTTGGTCTTTGGCGGCGGACTCCACTGGTACACGATTGCCATGGGAACGTTCCTGCTCACGGTTGGACATTGGGCGCTGGTTCAGGCGGCGAAGTTCGATCCCCAGCTAAGCCGGGTTTACGTCCGGCACGTGCATCAAC
>JBAWCX010000287.1:0-11813 GCA_049590495.1 Binatus sp. (SeqCode) | reverse complement strand
CTGGTTTCGCTCCTACGGCAATGAGAACTGGGAGTTCGACGAGAACGGCCTGGCAACTGCCCGCCATGCGTCGATCAACGATCTGCCCATCCGCGAGGAAGACCGCAAATATCGTTGGCCGTTGGGCCGTCGCCCCGACGATCATCCGAATCTGAGCAGCTTCGGATTCTGAAAAAATAGCTTCGGGCACCCGCTTGACACACGCCGCGACCGGATGTATTTAACCTACAGGTTATTTAACTGAATGGTTCAGCAGCACACATCGTCCGAGCACCTCAACGCGACTTTCTCGGCTCTCGCCGATCCCACTCGCCGCGCTATCCTCGCTCGACTCGCGTCGGGCGAGACTTCCGTCTCCGAGCTGGCCGAGCCTTTCGAGATGAGCATGCCGGCCATCTCCAAGCACCTCAAAGTGCTGCAGCGCGCCGGCCTGATCGAACGCGGCCGCGAGGCACAATGGCGACCGTGCCGGCTCGCGGCCGGTCCGCTCAAGGACGCCTCGGACTGGCTCGATCGTTATCGCCGTTTCTGGGAGGAGAGCTTCGATCGTCTCGAGGACTACCTGCGCGAGCTGCAGAAACACGAATCACAAAAGAAGGAGACCAAAAATGGCCGCAAAAAATAGCGCCGCTGCCGCCAAGTCCACCGAGCGCGAGCTGGTCGTCACCCGCGTCTTGGACGCGCCCCGCGAGCTGGTGTGGAAGGCGCTCACGGAGCCGGCGCGCCTCGAGCAGTGGTGGGGACCGAAGGGCTTCACCTCGCGCGTCCACCAGCTCGAACTGCGCCCCGGTGGCACTTTTCTTTACAGCCAGCGAACCCCAGACGGCCGCGAAATGTGGGGCAAATGGGTCTATCGCGAAATCGTCGCGCCGGAGCGGCTGGTAGTCGTCTCCTCGTTTACCGACGAGAAGGGCAACCTGGCCCGACACCCATTCAACCCGAACTGGCCGCTCGAGATGCTGACCGTGTCGACGTTCACCGAGCATCAGGGGCGCACCACGGTGGTCGTGCGAATGGTCCCGACCAATGCGACGCAGTCGGAGCGCAAAACTTTCGACGAAGGGCGCGATTTCATGGAAGAGGGCTTTGCCGGCAGTTTCGAAAAGCTCGACAAATACCTGGCGTCGCTCTGAGGCATCATCACCAACGCGCTGAAGGAGAACAGCTATGCAACTGAATCCCTATCTGAACTTCAATGGCAATTGCGCCGCTGCGTTCAAGTTCTATGAAAAGTCTCTCGGCGGCAAAATCGGCATGATGATGACGTTCGGCGAGTCACCGATGGCGGATCAGGTGCCCCCGGGACATCGCGACAAGGTCATGCACGCGCGCATGACGATCGGCGACCAGGTATTGATGGGCTGCGACGCCCAGCCAGATCGCTACGAACCGATGAAGGGTTTTTCAGTGTCTCTGCAGATCGATACTGCAGCCGAGGCCGAAAAAATGTTCAAAGCGTTGGCGGCGAACGGCTCCGTGCAAATGCCAATCCAGAAAACTTTCTGGGCTGAGCGCTTCGGCGCACTCGTCGATCAATTCGGCACGCCCTGGATGATCAACTGCGAGGGAGAAGCGCGATGACCTCGGCAAGGCCGACGGCGTCCGATTCCGCGCGGGCAGATACGTCGGATCGCGAGATCGTCGTCACCCGCGTTTTCGACGCCCCGCGTGCGCTCGTGTTCAAGTTGTGGACAGATCCGCAACATGTCGCGCGATGGTGGGGGCCGAATGGCTTTAGCACCACGATTTACGAGATGTACGTGCGACCGGGCGGCGTCTGGCGCTTCGTCATGCACGGACCCGACGGCCGCGATTATCAGAACAAGATCGTGTATGTCGAAATCGCCGAACCCGAGCGACTGGTTTACAAGCAGGTCTTCGCTCCGCAATTTCAAATGACGGTGACCTTCGCCGACGCCGGCGACAAGACGAAGCTGACTGCGCGGATGCTCTTCGAGTCAGCCGCCCTGCGCAACAAGGTCATCGAAGAATTCGGCGCTGTTGAGGGCCTTAAGCAGACTCTGGGACGCCTCGCGGAACACGTGACGCATATGAAGGAGACTCCTCATGACAGTCAACGCTGAGACCGAAGCTGCCGACCGCGAGCTAACCATCACGCGCATCTTCGACGCGCCTCGCGCGCTGGTCTTCAACGCGTGGACCGCGCCCAAACACCTGATGCGCTGGTTTGCGCCCAACAACTTCACCGTGCCGGCATGCGAAATGGACTTCCGCGTCGGCGGCGCCTATCGCCTCTGCATGCGCGGCTTCGGCAAGGACCATTGGGTGCACGGCGTCTATCGCGAAATCGTCGAGCCCGAGCGGATCGTCTTCACCGGCACGCTGGAAAACGACAACAACGAAACGGTGACGACGGTAACCTTCGCCGACCTTGGCGGGAAGACCAGGCTGACCACGCATCAGACCTACTCGATCGTAACCGACTCAACGCGCGGCGCGCGCCAGGGATGGACCGAAACTCTGGAGCATCTCGCCGAATACCTGGCGGCAGCCTGACGAAATCCGCGAAGGAGAGAAATTATGGGAGCAGCAGCTAATATGGTTACCGAGCCTGCAGATCGCGTGCTCAAGATCGAGCGCGTCTTCGACGCGCCGCGTAGTCTCGTCTTCAAAGCCTGGACCGAGCCCGAGCACATGGCGCGCTGGTTCGGTCCGCGAGGCTTCACCGCCAAGGTCCTCGTGAGCGATCTGCGCCCGGGCGGCGCCTATCGAATCCACATGCTCGGACCCGACGGCGATCATTGGACGCAGGGCATCTATCACGAAGTCGTCCCGCCGGAGCGCCTCGTCATGGTCGGGAGCTGGGCGGACGCCGACGGCAATCCCACGCGCCCCGAAACGACGCTGACGCTGCTGTTCGAGGATCTCGGCGGCAAGACCAGGCTCACGCTGCACAACGCGGTGTTCGAATCGGTCACGGCCCGCGACATGCACAACAGCGGATGGAGCAGCGCTCTCGACTGCCTCGCCGAATACCTGGCGGCGGCCTGATCGAGGCCGAAGCGTCGTGGAGACAACTATGGAGCGCGCCAATTCAATCACGCCACAGAGCGGCGATCAGCTGGTGATTGTCGGGACCGTCAAGGGCCTGTTCATCTTCCGCAGCGATCGCAACCGCCGCCAGTTCCGCATCGCCGGGCCCTACTTCAAGGGTCAGGCGGTTTATTCGACGGCGTATCTTCCGGATAAAACGGCGCCGCGCATTCTGGTGGGCCACATGAGTATGCACTGGGGCGCGCTGGTGAGCTGGTCCGACGATTTCGGCGCGAACTGGCGCGAGCCCGAAGACGGCAACGTCAAGTTCCCCGCCGGCAGCGGTCTCACGCTGAATGCGGTGTGGGCGCTCGAGCCCGCCCCGCTCATCGGCGCTGACGTGGTATTCGCGGGCGCCGATCCCGCCGCGCTTTATCGCTCCGACGATCGCGGCGAGACCTTTGATCCCGTCGAGTCCCTGCTCAATCATCCCGAGCGTCCCTACTGGATGCCCGGCGCCGGCGGGCTCTGTCTGCATACCATCCTGCCCGACCCGCGCGATCCGAAGCGTATTCTCGTCGGCATTTCGTCGGCCGGGATGTATCGCAGCGACGACGGCGGTGAGTCGTGGACGCGCCGCAACAAGGGCGTGAAAATGGACGGCGGTCCGCCGCACGCGCCGCATTTCGGTCCGCAATGCGCGCACAAGATGCGCTACGATGCGAAAAATCCCGCGCGCATCTACCTACAGAATCACCCCGGCGTCTATCGCAGCGACGACGGCGGTGATTCGTGGATCGATATCGCCGAAGGACTGCCGTCGGTGTTCGGCTTTCCGCTGGTCGCGCATCCCAGCCGCGGAGATACCGCGTACCTGATACCGCTCGAGTCCGATCAGTTTCGCGTGCCGCTCGAAGGCAGTGTCAAAGTATGGCGAACGCGCGACGCCGGCGCATCATGGGAGCCGCTCGGGGTCGGCCTCCCGCAGCGCGACTGCTACTTCTCGGTACTTCGCGACGCGTTCACGTCCGACACCCTCGATCCGGCGGGCCTCTATTTCGGCACGCGCGGCGGCCAACTGTTCGCGTCGCGCGACGAGGGAGCGCGCTGGGATTCGATCGCGGATTGGCTGCCCGCGGTGCTGTGCGTGAAAGCAGTCGAGGTCGCCTAAGACCCGTGATGCTCTTTCATCTGCCATCTGCGCTCCGTCGATTTGCTCGCGACAACGAGGTCGTCGAGATGCGGCTTCCGCTCGACGTGCGCATGACGATCGGCGAGGCGTTCGTGATGCTCGGCCGCGACTATCCCGCAATCCGTCAGCGCGTGCTCGACGATCAGAACAATATCCGCCGCCACGTCAACGTATTCGTCAACGGCGAGAACGTGCGCTTCGCACAAGGCAACTCAACGCAGGTTTCGAATAGTTCCGAAGTATGGATTTACCCAGCGCTTTCCGGTGGATGATTTGTCGATTTCGGGATCCGTCGAACGACTATTCAGCAGAGAGTGGAGAGATTTGAGTCAAAGTATTTCGCGAGGATGAAGTTATGCGGATCAGCAAGCATCATTTGGGTATCGGCTTCGAAGTGTGGAACGCTCAACAGAGCTGGTTCTGGTTCGTGGCCAACACCAGTCGCAACGGCATGATTGGCGCGGCCGCTACCAAGTCCGACGCGATTGCCGAGGCCCGCTCGTCGATCGAAGAGATCGCGAATTCGAATCTTCGGCCCGGCTGGGAATGTTCGCTCGGCAAGCTTGCGAAGTACCTCGCTTCTGTCTGCGACGCGACGGCGTAACCTCACCCCGAACCCCTCTCCCTTCAGGAGAGGGGAATAAAGGAGCTGGGAACATGGAGAATCCGCAGGAATACTACAAGGGTACCGGGCCTATGACGGCTCTGGGAGCCCACGCGGATGAATTCAGGAAATTGCCCAGGGAAATTGCGGCGCTATGCGAAGTCGTGCAGGGCGTGCTGATTCATCGCGACATTGCGCCATGGCTGTACGGCCTCACGCTGTCCGAAGCGCAGCGCGACGACGGCAACATTCGTCCGATCGCGCAAATGCTGTCGCGCATTCACGAGCTCGATTCGCGCCCGCTCACGACCGCACGCGACGTCGGCCACAAGCTCCCCGGCGTATGCCGTCATTTCTCGCTGATGCTCTGCGCCATACTGCAGCATCAGGGCATACCGGCGCGGCCGCGATGCGGCTTCGGCGCATATTTCACGCCGGGCAAGTTCGAAGACCATTGGGTGTGCGAGTACTGGAACGCCGGCGAGAAGCGCTGGATATTGGTGGACGCGCAGCTCGACGCGATTCAGCGCAAAGCCCTCCGCGTCGACTTCAATCCGCTCGACGTGCCGCGCGACCGTTTCATAATCGCGGGCAACGCGTGGCAGATGTGCCGCACGGGCGGCGCCGACCCCGCCAACTTCGGCCTCACGCATGCCCATCTGCAAGGGATGTGGTTCATCGCCGGCAACGTCGTCCGCGATCTCGCGTCGCTCAACAAAATGGAACTGCTGCCGTGGGACGTCTGGGGCCTGATGGATATGAACGACGCGGCGCTGACCGACGAGAAAAAAGCTCTACTCGATCGAGTCGCAGCCCTGACACTCGCAGACGATGGCGCGTTCCCCGAAGTCCGCGCAATCTACAACGACGATCGCCTGCGCGTACCGCCAGTCGTTTTTAATGCGCTCCGCGACGCCCCCGAACCGATCGCGAGCGAGAATTAACCCCGAACAAATTCTAACAGGGACGAAGTCCCGCATCTTCTCTTAGCATTGGGTGCAGGGGTCACCCCTGCCGAAGGAAGCGTGAAACCCACCGCGGGTTTCACATTCAATTAAGTTCCTCCGCTCGCACAGCGTCTTCGGCCGAGGCCTTGGCCCTCTCCTGCCTCACCTGCCGCCGGCTGCTGGCGCCGGCGCTGCCGGGCGCGACGGCTTTGGCATGTGGATGTAGAGCTTGTCGGCTGCGGGACGTCCGTCGGTGTGCATTGACGGCGGGCGCATCGCGTACTTTACTTCGCGCGCATGCTCGGCGAGCTGCCGGTCCGGATTGTACACGCTGTTGAACTTCCACAGCATCTTGATGAAGTTGGTCTGCCCCTTGAGCGCGAGCTTGCCCGCGATCGACGCCACCGACTTCAACGCCGCGAACCCAAGATGCTTGCGGTTGAGCACGTCCTGCGTCTTCACCAGCTCCTGGTAGAACTGCAACAACGGCAGCTTGGTCGGCAGCACCGCGTGCTGGATATCGTACAGCCGGTAGTCGAGGGTAGTCAGCTTGCGCGATTCGGTGAACCACAGCTCGGTGCCGGGATACGGCGTCGCAACCGTCAGATGGACGATCTCGGGGATGCTAATCGCCCATTCGCGAATCACCTCGAAGCGCTTCACGTCCCACGACGGGTCCGCGATCAGGTTGACCGCGACGGTCAAGCCAATCTCGCGCGCGACTTCGAGCGCCTTGAAGTTGACGCCCATCGACGAGCGCTTGCGATGCAGCTTCAGACCTTCTTCGTCGATCGCTTCCAGGCCGAGGAACATGTACTCCATGCCGAGCTTCCGCCAGTAGCGGAACACCTCAGGATTGCGGCACAGCACGTCGGCGCGAGTCTCGAGGTAGTACTGCTTTTTGATCTTGCGCTTTTCGATTTCGTGGCCGATCGCGAACCCATGCTCGGGATGGATGAACGCGACGTCGTCGACGATGAAGACGTTGGGCTCTTTGATCGACAGCATGTCTTCGGCGGCGGCTTCCGGCGTCGATTTGCGGTAACTGCGGCCGTAGAACGTCCACGCGCTGCAGAACGAGCAATCCCACGGGCATCCGCGGGTGAACTCGATCGAGGCGCACGGATCGAGCACGCCGATAAAATATTTGTTGCGCCGGCGCCCGAGATCGCGCGCCGGAAAAAACTTGTCGAGATCGTCGAGCATCACAGGCGTCGGCCCCGAGCCTCGCGTCGTCAGCACGCCTGGAACTTTGCCAATCGAGCTGGTGCCGATCGCGTCGAGGAGCATCGGCGTCGCCGTCTCGCCTTCGCCGCGGATGACCGCATCGATCGCGCCGTCGGCATGCTCCAGGATTTCGTCGGCGACGAATGAGCCGCTGTGCCCGCCGGTGAAGACGAAGCAGTCCTTCATCAGCCGCTTCACGTCCTTGGCGAGATCGATCACCTCGGGCACGTTGGCTAGATAGTTGAGCGAGAACCCGACCGCATTGGGGCGGAAGCTCTCGAGCTCGGCAAAGAGATCGCGATGTTTGAAAATCTGCAGGTCGAGGATTCTGACGTCGTGGCCGGCGGCGCGCGTGGCCGCCGCCACCCGCTCCATGCCGAGCGGTTCGAGCCGCAAATAAATCTCGCTGTACATAAGCGGACTTGGATGTACGAATAGGATCCGCATTAGATTTCCTCCAGCGCCGCGTCTTTCAAACCTGCGACGCCTTCGCGCAATTCGCTAATCTTCGGTCGCAACAAATCTCCGCCTGACCAATCGGCCAGTCGCATCCTAATATTCTGCCCGAGCCAATGAAATAGCGCCACGGGCGTTAAAGCTGCCGCAGGGCTATTGGCTTGAACCGCGCGCCGGGGGCCATCCGCTAACCGCCCGGCCTGCTGTCCTTCGTCAAGGAGCGCCCGTTTCTCACTTGAGCCCGACGGATCGCGGTCGTCGTCTCCCGGAATAAGTTGAACGGCAAGCCGAGAAGTGAGCCGGCCAAGCCATAACATGCATTCCATCGCCGGAACCTGGCGAGATCGCCTGGCAAGCCCGGAAATCGCGCCACGAGCCTGTCGAAATCTCGCCGAGCCACATCGTACAGCTCCAGATCCAAACTGTTTTTTTCCTCGATCAGGGCGACGGTCCGCGATGGTATCTGGTTGAGCGGGACGCGACGCCGATTGATATTCTTCTTCAGATAAAAACCGCCGCTCAAACCCAGCAGCTTGCGGCACAACCATACTGACTCGTCGAACCGTTCCGTCAATCCGACAAACGCGAAGCGCTGGCGTAGATTCGCTTTCGCTGTATCCAGAGTGTCTACCGTGCTGACCGGTTCGTCCGACCCGCTCAGCATCCTGGTCTGCGCATTATGCAGTTCCGCCGACGCCTCACTGGCTGCGAATTCATGGAGCGATAAATGTTGCTTGACAATCCGCTCGTGGAAACCCCATTCAGGGCGTCGCAGCGAATAGTAGTAGGCGGAGACCAGCCGGTCCACCGGATTTCTCAATAGCGTAATGTAAGCGGCGGGTTGGGAGAGCCAGCGATGCAGTCCCAAGGGCACGTGTCCATGTATACACTGAATTTCCGCTCGGCTTTTGTCCGGCAGACGGCTCAGTTGCTCGCCGCATGAAGCCAGTGAGACATTGATGCCGTCGATCTGAATCACGCTCTCGCTGGGAAAATTGCGAGTTATGATAGGGGCGAAGGTCATGCCCCCGGTCTTTGGTATATGCACAAAGATGATTGGGCGGACGATCGCCAGACCACGCCGAGCGGACAGGGCAATCCGAGTCAGAAAGCAGGCCCGAAGGTGATCTGAGAGTTGTCGGTTACCGTACCCGTCACGACCAGCATCAGAAGAGCACCGGCCGCGACCGATCGGCGCCATCGAAAAGTATCGCTGTTCCCCTTCGCTTCTCCACCCGCAACCGCATGAGCGGTCGGCGTTAACTGCAATTGCAAATTTCCCAGAAGCGATCGGGCTTTTCAAGCCCTCGCCGTCGCCAGGTACTGTATTAATTTGGCCTTGAGTGTCTGAATTTCAGATCGCGAGTGTCTCATTTTGGTTTCAGGCGGGAATCGTCCGCCGCGATACACTCCGCATTGCACAATTCACCTTCGAGATTTGACGTTCCGTCCGCCTCAACCTCGGGATGGCAATCATTAGAAATCGCGCGCTCGCAATCCGTCTTATATTCGAACTCTTGCGAGTCCGGCTCTCGTTTCCACTCTCGAAGGGGCGCCTGAGACTCAATCTTGGCTTCGCAGCCTAAGATAGATGCCAGGCCAGGGTTCGGTACGCTCCAACATTTCATCGATTGAAGGGGCGGAGTCATCAAATACCAACCCACGAGCGCAAGCGCGGCAGCGTGGTGAAGCTTCATGAGCTCGGTTTACCAGAACGCAGAAGCATGGAACAGCGATTAGCGGGTGCGCTCCGCGCTATTCCACAAGCGCGCCGCCTTTTCTTTTCCGTATCCGGTTACCCTTCCTTTCCGCGTCCGGTTCCCCTTTCCCTCTATGTCTGGCTGCAGTACCAAATTACCCTCGCCCGCTCCGCGGGAGAGAGAACGGCGTCCGCGCCTGGGGTGAGGGAAGGGGTTAGGTTCCTGATTCACTCGGACAAACTGAAACAGTAACGCATTTCAATTCGACCTTGACTCGCACGCGCGAGCGCTGGAGTTTGGGCGTTAAGAACATCTCAACTCCAAAAAAATAATTCGGAGAAATCATGCACTACTCGAAATTGGGCAAAACCGGAATCACCGTCTCGCGCATCTGCCTCGGATGCATGAGCTATGGCGACAAGAAATGGCGCGATTGGGTGCTGACGATGGACGAGGCGCGCGAACATTTCGCCGCCGCGGTGGAAGCTGGGATCAACTTCTTCGACACGGCCAACGTCTACTCGGTCGGCGCGAGCGAAGAGGTCACCGGGCGATGGCTCGGCGAGATGGCGAAGCGCGACGAAATCGTCGTCGCGACCAAGGTGCACGGCCCGATGGCGTCGGGTCTCAATCGGGCGGGCCTCAGCCGCAAAAATATTCTCGAAGCGTGCGACGCGTCGCTGCGCCGTCTGAAGATGGATTTCATCGACCTCTACCAAATCCATCGATGGGACTACACGACGCCGATCGAGGAAACGCTCGAGGCGCTCGACTCGTTGGTGCGCGCCGGCAAGGTGCGCTACCTCGGCGCGAGCTCGATGGCGGCGTGGCAGTTCGCCAAGGCGCTCGCGCTGCAAAAGGAAAACGGCTGGCACCGGTTCATCTCGATGCAGAACCATTACAACCTCGTCTATCGCGAGGAGGAACGCGAGATGAATCCGCTGTGCATCGACAACGGCGTCGGCTTGATTCCGTGGAGCCCGCTCGCGCGCGGATTCCTGGCGGGCAATCGCGAAAAAGGCGGCAGCGGTCCGACCGCGCGCGCCAAGACCGACGACTTCGCCAAGAACATGTACTTTCGCGAGTACGACTTCGAAGTGTTGAGCGTCGTCGAGCAGATCGCAAGGGAGCGCAGCGTCACGCCGTCGCAGATCGCGTGCGCGTGGATCCTGCAGGCGCCGGGAGTCACCGCGCCGATAATAGGCGCGACCAAGCTCGCGCATCTGAAGGAGGCACTCGCGGCGGTCGACGTGAAACTCACCGCGGACGAAGTCGCCGCGCTCGAAAAGCCGTACCGGCCGCATCCGATTCTCGGCCACGAACAGCCGAAGCCGTCGCGCATGGTCCAGTCGCGCTGAGCGCAGCCCGTGGGCAGCGGGAATAGAAGGTAAAGCGTTACTTGAGATTATGGCGGCGCGCGGCATCGGTGCAGAAAACTGGAGAACTGAAATGGAAATCAATGGCGTCGCGCATGTGATGCTCACGGTCAGCAACTTCGAGGCGTGCTTTCCATTCTACGAAAAGCTGCTCATGTATCTAGGCCTCAAACCGGTCATGCGCAGCGAGGAGTTGCTGTACTGCGTGGGCGGGAGGACGGCGGTGGGAATAATGCGCGGCGACGATTCGTATCGCGCTGAGAAATTCCAACAAAGGCGCGTCGGCTTGCATCACGTGTGTCTGCGCGCGCGCGAGCGTGGCGATGTCGACGAGATTTACGGCTTCCTCAAAACGATCGGCGCGAAGATCGTACATCCGCCGGTGGACGGCCCGTGGGCGCCGGGATACTACTCGGTGCTGTTCGAAGATCCCGACGGCATCCGCCTCGAGGTGAATCACGTGCCCGGCAAGGGTCTGCTGGCGTGAAGGTGACTACGAGCGATCGAGCTTGGCGCGCAGCCGCGATGCCAGGTCGGGAGCGGAGGTCTCGTGTTTGAAATAGACGAAGATTTCTTCGACGTCCGAAGCGAGGCGATTTAGATTTTTCACCCACACGTCGACGCCGGCGTCGTCGTAGGTTTCTTTGCGCAGTCGGACATAGACGTATGGCGCGGTTCGCTCGAGCGGCGACGCGAGCTTTTCTGTCTCCGCGATGCACAGCGCGACGCCATGGTCCGCGAGCGCGGTCATCACACGAGTCGTCGAACCAGCTTCGATTTCTGAATTCGAACGCGGCGCGAATTTTTCCAGTGATGATCGTGAGGAAGTCCCGCAGGAGCGGGAGATCGATCTTCAAGTCCGGCGGGAGCTGAAACAGTGCGGGCGCGAGCCGCTCGCCCATGACCGACGCGCGCTCGATGAACGTGTCGGTGGTCTCCTTGACGTCGCGCAGCTTCGCGAAGTGCGTGATGCGCTGCGGGGCTTTCAGCGCGAAGCGAAAATTAGCCGGCGTGCGCGCGGCCCATCCTTCCAGCATCGCGGACTTCGGCATCGCGCGGAACGTGTAGTTGATTTCGACGGTCGGCATCCGCTCGGCGTAGTACTCGAGCATTTTGGCGCCGGGAAGTTTCTCCGGATAAAAGCCGCCGAGCCATTCCTTGTAGGAAAAGCCCGACGTTCCGATCAGGATGTCCGCCTTCGCCATCGCGCCATCCAAGGTTTAGTCGAGAGCCGGCGTCTATTGGCTGCGTCCCTCGACCAGTTTGCGCAAGCGCTCGGCGCCCTCCTTCGCGACCTGCTCCTGCTCCGGGTTGCTC
>JBAWCX010000286.1:0-3754 GCA_049590495.1 Binatus sp. (SeqCode) | reverse complement strand
GTGGGCGTCTATTCCAGAACGAAACCGGACCATTTCAAAGTTATTCGTGAGACGCGACAGGAGGAGAACTCAAGACATGCGGCGCACCGGGCAATTGCGCCGCAAGCGGTCCCCCACCCTGACCCTCCCCCCTCGAACGGGGGAGGGAAGTTTTTTGTTTGAGTCTCCATCCGAGCGTAAGTCGATTTTGAGGTTTGGCGGTACGGGAGTCGCGTATATAATCCCCTATCATTGCGCGGTCGCGCCTGTGGCTGGCGATATCGAAAATGGAATCATACTTTCCCGCGCTTAACCTTAAGGCGAAGCTGATCGTACTGATGGTCGGGTTGCTGGGGCTGACGCTTGGCGCTGAGGTATGGGTGAGCCTGGGCACGCAGGCAGAGATCGTCGCGAGCACGCAGGAGAAGGTCAAGGACCTGGCGCGCGTTATTCAGATCGGCGTGCAGGAATTGACGGCGGTGGGCGACACCGATCGCGAGCAACTGCACAACTACGTCGACGATCTGCATACGCAGGGACTCGAAGTATCGATCGCGTCGAGCGAGAATCTGATCCTCAACAGCTCGAATCCGCGGCTGATCGGCGCGGCGCTGCGGCCCAAGCAGGCCGAATGGCTGACGCCCGAGCAACTTAAGCATCCCGATACCCTGCTGACTATTCCGGCCGGCAAGCTTGGCCTCGCGCCCGAGACGACGGTCTACCTGATTCCGGTCGAGGTCGAAGACCATCTGCTGGGCTACGTGCAGGTGGTGGCGGACTTCGGCGATTTTGCGCAGCCGCTGGAGGAGAGCCGGACGCGCGAGCTGATGATCGCGTTTGCGATTTTCGCGATCGGGCTGGTGTTCGCGTATATCCTGGCCGATCGCTACGTCAAGCCGATCCACGCGGTCGCCAACGCGGCGCAAAATATCGCGGCGCGCGGGCTCGAGCCGGTCCCGGAAGCGCATCGGCGCGACGAGATCGGCCTGCTGACGCGCAGCTTCAATGACATGGTCGGCCAACTGCGGCATGCGCGCGAGCGCGAGCTGGAGCTGAACCGGCTCGAGCGGTTCACGGCGCTGGGACAGTTGGCGGGCGGCCTGGCGCATGAAATCAAAAATCCGCTGAACTTCATCAGCCTGGCGCTCGATCAGCTGCGCGCACGCTACGCGCCGCAACAGCCCCACGACCGCGAGGCGTTTCTGCATCAGCTGGGGATCATGAAGGACGAGATGCGGCGGCTGTCGGAGCTGGTGCAAAGCTTTCTGCATTACGGCAAGCCGATCGAAATTTTCCCGGCGCCCACGGACGTGCATCGGCTGGTAGACGAAGTCGTGGCGCTGTCGGAATCGAAAATGAAAAGCCAGGGGATCGATCTCGTCGAGGAATGCGACGACCCGTCGCCGATTCTCAACGTGGACGCGGAGAAGCTCCGCACCTGCGTAATCAACGTGGTGGCCAACGCGATCCAGGCGATGCCGGAAGGCGGCACGATGCGAATAGGGTTTCGGCGGGTCGAGGGCTCGATGGTGATTACGTTTTCCGACAACGGCGCGGGAATCGAGGCGGAAGTCGCGAATCATGTCTTCGAGCCGTTCTTCACCACCAAGCGCGACGGGATTGGCCTCGGGCTGTTTCTGTCGAAGGCGATTGTCGAGGCGCACGGGGGTACAATCGAGATCGGACCGAACGCAGACGGACACGGGGCCACGTTGACTTTCACCTTCCCGCCAAGCGCGGTGGTAAACGGACACAAGCATGACGCAGGCGTCAGTACTGGTCGTTGAAGATAACGACCTCGAACGGCAAATCACGGCGGAGACCTTGCGCGAAGAGGGCTTCGCGGTCGAAGAGGCCGCGGTCGGCAAGCGCGCGATCGAGTTGCTGGCGCTGTCGCGCTTCGACGTCGTGCTGACGGACCTGATGATGCCGGGGATGTCGGGCGAGGAGCTGCTCGCGAAAGTGCGCGGCGCGTATCCCGGCAGCCAGGTGGTGGTGCTGACGGCGCACGGCTCGACCGACAGCGTCGTGCAGGCGATGAAGGCGGGCGCGTTCGACTATCTGGAGAAGCCGACAGATCGCGAGAAGCTGGTGACGCGAGTGGCCAAGGCGGCGGAGTTCGCGAACCTGCAGCAGGAAAATCAACTGCTGAAGCGGCGGCTGGAAGGCACGTTCGAGATCGAAGGGATAATCGGGCAGGATCCCGCAATCCAGGAAGTGATCCGGCTGGTGCGGCGGGTCGCGCCGTCGAATTCGACGGTGCTTATCCAGGGCGAGAGCGGCACCGGCAAGGAAATCGTGGCCAAGGCGATCCATCGGCTGTCGCCGCGGGCGGCGCGCCAATTCGTCGCGATCAACTGTTCGGCGATTCCCGACAACCTGATCGAAAACGAACTGTTCGGGCATGAGCGCGGCGCGTTCACCGGCGCCAACGAGCGCAAGATCGGGTTGTTCGAGAGCGCGGACAAATCGACGCTGTTCCTCGACGAGATCGCGGACCTGCCGCAGGGAATGCAGGCGAAGATTCTGCGCGTGCTGCAGGAAAAAGAACTGCGGCGGGTCGGCGGCAACGACGCGTTTCGTATCGACGTGCGGCTGGTGGCGGCGAGCAATCGCAATATCGCGGAGGAAGCCGGCGAGGGCCGCTTCCGCGAGGACTTGTACTACAGAATCAACGTGGTGACGGTGACGCTGCCGCCGCTGCGCGATCGGCGCGGCGATATTCCGCTGCTGGCGAATCATGCGCTCGCGAAATTCGGACATCTCGCGGAAGGCCGCGTGAAAGAGATCGGGCGCGAGGCGATGGAAGTGCTGCTCGACTACTCGTGGCCGGGCAACGTGCGGCAGCTCGAATCGGCGATCGAGCGCGCGATACTGCTCTGCGAGGGCGACACGGTGACGCCGCGCGATTTGCCGGAGGAAGTCCTGGCGCGCAAGAAGCCGGGGCGCGCCGGTGAGCGTCAGCGCGGCGACCGATACGAGATTCCCAGCGAGGGTTTTAATTTCGAGACGTTCGAGCGCGACACGATTCTACAGGCGCTCGAGCGCAACGACTGGGTGATCGCGAAAGCGGCCAAGATGCTCGCGATGAGTTACCGGACGCTGCAATATCGGATCGATAAGTTCGGGTTGAAGCGGGGCGAGCAGGCCAAGGCCCTCCCGCCGCCTGCGGAAATCAAGGGGTAAGGGGGAAAATACACTTCATTTAATGTGAAACCCCTCCTGGGTTTCACGCTTCCTTGGGCAGGGGTGACCCCTGCACCCGGTACTAAGAGAATCGGCACCGCCGCGAGATGCGGGACTGCGTCCTGTTCGAACTTTCTTTGTGTCATTCTAGAGCGAAGCGAAGAATCCCGGCTCTTTCTTACCTCGCCCGTTTTTTTACGGGAAAGGCGGCCGGCGGGCGCAGCCGCCGGTAGGTGAGGGTTCTGTGAGTGCATCACAAAAGCGTGCTGGCTCACTCTTTTGTTTCATCTTCAGTCATTCGCCCAGTTTGTCGGCAGATAAATCCAGCATTCGATTTTGCGAGTGTCGGCGGCTAGTACTTCGATGCGCTCGCGCTTGTAGAGCGTCGGCACTTCTTCGTATTCGTCGAGGATGGCGAGATCGTGCGCGGTTAGTCCTTCGAGGATTGCGCCGTATGTGACGGCGTTCGCTTGTTTTACGACGAAGTAATGGCGCTTTCGGCCGCGCGCGTAGTTGGGGAGGTGCGCTGGGCTTGCGTCGATGGGGCGGCCTAGCAGGCGCAGGCGCTCGGCTGGATTGATCAGGGAGC
>JBAWCX010000285.1:0-3994 GCA_049590495.1 Binatus sp. (SeqCode) | reverse complement strand
GTCGAAGGGAGGTAAGTCCCTGATTTATAGGGCTAACTCGCTTACGGAGCCGCCTTTACCATCGACTCGGTGGTGAAGAAATCCTTGTCCACCGCGCCCATGTTGATGTACCAGCATTCCCGCTCGGGCGTATTCTGCCCCGGGAGGTAACACATTGTCGCGAAACCCGACTGTACGTCATACCGGGCCGAGCCCACGATGAACTCGCGCTTGAACGGATAGATCGCCACCTTCGCATCGGGCACCGGACGGTCGCGGTATGCCGCCCAGAAGATATTGGTGCGCCACAGCGCGCCCTTCTGATCGTAACCGTCGACGTACGGCTCGAACCATACTTCGGAGTCCATGTAGACGATGGTTTTCTTGTCGAGCACGTTGCCGGCCTGGCCGACATTGCGATTCGGCGTCGCCTCAACGATGTACATGTGGCGCATCTCCCAATCCTCAGGGCAGGCCGACGCACCGCCGTCGGTCGAGCAGGTTACCTCGGGTGAATGCTTGGCATGAACCACTCCGAGCATCTCTTTCTCGCCGAGGAACTTGTAGTTGTACTCTTCGGTCTTTGGATTGAAGCCCGAATAGTGATCGGGATCGAAGCTCTGCGCTCCGGTCGCCGAGCTGTTCAGCGATTCGTTCAGGCGCCGGATGCGGCGGCTGCCCGGATTCCAGTCCCAAGTGTCGTCACCCTGCGTGGGTGATGCGTAGCGATAGCGGATAAGGCCCTGGCCGCGCGCTTCCTGCGGTGCAAGAATCGGATAAAGACCGAACAGCCAGAGACGGCCGGTCTTCTTGAAGTCGGGATCGACGGGCAGCGGCTCTACTTCGGTCCGTCCGACCAGATCGTAGCCCGCATAGTGGCCGACCTGGATGTCGTCGACGACCTTCTGGTCATGACCGGGGTTGACGTACTCGGCCTGGCAATCGAAAAACCGGAGGTCGTAGTCGTCGGTGCTGATCGGACGGAACACGTTGTTCCACATTATCTTCTCAGCGACCTGAGGGTCGTTAGTGTCGATGAGCGGGAAGGGCTGCCCAGCGACGTAGCCGACCAGAGAACGATGGTCGTTGGTCAGGCGGACCTGCGACGAGTATTTCTCGGTCGCGTCCTTGTAAGGAGGCGGCCAGTCGATGCGCTCGGAAGGCACGATATCCATCTGCATACCGTGCGTTACCATATAGTAGACCCCCGGCGCGACGAGGTCTTTGACCTGCGCGGCGTTCTGCGGGGTGATGACATCTCCGGGCTTCACTCCGGCCCGGGCGGTGGCGGCAAACAGACCGACGCTCATGACGAGCGCGCCGACACCCGCGACTTTCCATAAATTGCGGGTACTACGACAAAACATGCTGGGGGAACCTCCTGGCGACTGCGAAAAGGGCAGGCCTGACAGAATATTAATTCTTAGCGCATCACAAATGTTCCGGCGAGACAAGAACAAAAGATAACTTTAGCTTCAGGCGCAGTCGGCTTACATAAATAGAGCTAATGCGAGGAACCATCCCAATTAATGAGCTAAGTGTCTGATTTTGCTACAGAAATGTACGATGAAGCGTGAGGGCCGTGCAAGACAGAGCTACTCGTAGCGTAGAGCGTCAATAGGATGCAGCAGGCTTGCTTTGCGGGCCGGGTAATAGCCAAAGAACACTCCCACCGCCGCCGAAAAGATGAAGCCGCCCGCCACCGCCACCGGCGAGACCAGCGTCGGCCATTCCGCCCATGCTGAAATAATCTTCGAGACCAGGATGCCCAGGACGATTCCCGCGAACCCGCCCATCACCGACAGCAGCATCGCCTCGACCAGGAATTGCAGCATGATGTGAATGCGGCGGGCGCCGATCGCCATGCGAATTCCTATCTCGCGCGTGCGCTCCGTCACCGACACCAGCATGATGTTCATGATGCCGATTCCGCCCACCAGCAGCGAGATCGACGCCACCGACAACAGCAGCATCGTCATCACCTGCGTGGCGCTCTCGGACGCCGCCGCTATTTCGCTGAGATTGCGCACCGTGAAGTCGTCATCCTGTTTCGCCTGGATGTGATGGCGCTGGTGCAGCTCACGGGTGATTTGCGCAATCGCGCTGTCGACCTCGCCGGAATCGCTCGCCTTAATGTACATCGAATTCACAACGCCGGTGATTTTTGCCGCGGCGCCGTATGCGTTGGTCTGTTCGGTGGTTGAGCTGTAGACCGAATTGGTTGTCGGCACTGACTGGTAAACGCAAGTGGCGCAGTTGCTCGTAGTCGCCGTGGCCACCGCCGCTGGCGAGGATTGCGCCGCCGGCGCGGACACACCAAGGACTTTACGCTCGGCGGTGTTGAACGGCACGATTACCACGTCGTCCTGGTCTTGCCCGTAACTGGATTGTCCCTTTATCGACAGCACGCCGATTATCTTCATCGGGAAGTTCTTCACCCGGACCGTCGCGCCGACGGGATTCTGTCCCTCGCCGAAAAGATTGTTCACCACCGTCTGTCCGAGCAGGCAGACCGCTGCTCCCGCCTTTTCCTCGGAGTCGGTGAAGATGCGTCCGATCGACGGCTGCCAGTCGCGGATCGAAAAATAGTTCGAAGTCGTGCCCTGGATGCTGGTGCTCCAGTTGCGATTTCCCGAGACCACCTGCGCCGCCTGCCGATCCATGTACGTCACCAGCGCGATCGGGCCGCCGCCATCCGCAATCGCCTGCGCATCGCCGACCGTAAGCGTCGAGTTGCTGCCGAGCCCAATGCGAACGCCGTTGGCGGTCGTCGCGCCCGGCAGCACCACCAGCAGGTTGGTGCCGAGACTGTTGATTTGCGCCTCGACCGACGACTTCGCCCCGTCGCCGACCGCGACCATCGTGATCACCGCGGCGACGCCGATGAAAATACCGAGCATCGTGAGCGCCGCGCGCAGCTTGTTGCGCCTGATCGCGCGCCCGGCCGCGACCACTGCCATGCTGGCAAACGTCCACACCTCGTCGAGGATCGAGGCCGCCTCGACCGCATCTTTCGCGGGCAGCACCACCGCGTTGCCGGCGACACCGCCGTGCGCGTCTACCCCTTCCTTGCGCGTGTCCGAGACGATCACGCCGTCGCGAAACGTGACGATTCGGTCCGCATACGTCGCCACGTCCGGATCGTGCGTCACCACGATCACCGTGATGCCCTGTTCGCGATTCAGATTGGTGAGCACGTCCATTATCTCGGCGGAGTTGGTCGAGTCGAGGTTGCCGGTCGGCTCGTCGGCGAGCAGTATCGACGGTCGATTCACCAGAGCACGCGCGATCGCCACGCGTTGCTGCTGCCCGCCGGAGAGTTGATTGGGATGACTCTGTTCGCGGCCCGCCAGCCCGACCAGCTTGACCAGGTCGGCTGCGCGATGCTCGCCGTCGGCGGTCCATGCCGAGTAGAACAGCGGCAGCTCGACGTTCTCCAGCGTCGAGGTTCGCGACAGCAGATTGAAGTTTTGAAAAACGAATCCGATTCGCCGGCTGCGGATCATCGCCAGCTCCGACTCGTTCAAGCGCGCGACGTCCTCGCCCTCGAGGATGTAGCGGCCGCTGGTGGGCCGGTCCAGGCATCCTAGCATGTTCATCAGCGTCGACTTGCCCGAGCCCGACGCACCCATCACGGCAACGAACTCGCCGCGCTCGATCGTGAGGTCCACTCCGCGGAGCGCATGGACCTCAATGTCGCCAAGCACGTAGGTCTTCGTCATGCCGACGATTTGAATGACGGTGTTCATTGGATAGCGGCCCGCCGCTAGTGCGGCATGTGCATCATTCCGCCCATCGGACCGCCAGGGCCGCCGCCGTGCGATCCCGATCCGCCGGCATGCGATCCCGCAGTGCGAACTTCGTCCGTCACCACGCGATCTCCCGCCTGCAAGTCGCCATCGGCGCCTTCGACCCAGGTTCCGTCGCTGAGCCCGGTGGTGATCGTGACCGGGGTGACCTTGCGATGGTCGAGGACCCAGACGCGAGTCTGGCGGCCCGGCGCTCCGTCGAGCGC